>JABIPV010000158.1 GCA_018699075.1 Kordiimonadaceae bacterium
CAGTCTACGGAAAATTTAGTAACAAAATTCATTATTCCTGCCGGAAAAGTCATTTGCGATTGGCGGTTAATAAACATTAGCGCGAATAGAAGCTCCGACCAAGCGGCGGTAAAAACAAAACCAAGGGTGGCTCCGATACCAGGAAGACAAAGAGGAAGGGTGATTTTTTCTAACGCTTGAAAGCGCGTGCAGCCATCCATCATGGCCGCTTCTTCTAGCTCTACTGGTGATCCATCAAAAAAGGATTGCATTAAAAAACAGGCGAATGGCAAATTAAATGCTGTGTAAACGAGGATCAATCCCGCTAAACTATCGACCAGATTGATGAAAGTTAGGACGTTATAAATGGGTGCAATGATCATAACGATCGGGAACATCTGGGTTATTAACAATATGACAATGATTAGCGCCCGACCGTTAAATTTAAACCGTGATAGCGCATAACCCGCTGCTATGGCAATTAGTGTTGTTAGGGCTGCCGTGGTAAAGGAAACGATGAACGAATTTAAGAAATAATCAGGAAAACTTCCTTCCATCAGCACAGCATAATAATGATCAAAAGTAATATGACTTGGCCAGGCGACGACGCCTTCTGAATAAAGAAGTCGGTCAGGTGTCAGTGATATTTTGAACATCCAAAACACAGGTAATAATGTGAATATTAAAAAGCCGCTTATAAAGACGAATTTTGAATTTTTGATCATAATATTTTTACGCTCCATCTACACATAAGCCGGCATCTTTTGGCGCAAACGACCAAGGGCAATGCCGTAAATCATCAACATGAATAAAAGTGCTATTGAAATCACCGACGCATAACCAAAATCCATATTCTGATACGCGGTATCATAAATATATGTGGCGATGATCTGGGTCGAATTAGCCGGGCCGCCATTGGTCATGACGATGATTATTTCTGCAAAATTAGCGATCCAAATGGCGCGAATTAACAGTGTGATTAAAATCGTCGGCGCGATCAAAGGAACGGTAATATAACGGAAAGTATTAAACGCACTTACCCCATCCATTTTTGCAGCTTCATAAATCTCATCCGGAATTGAACGAAGCGCTGCAAGTAACATGATGGTAAAAAACGGAATGCCGAACCATACATTAGCGATAATTGGTCCCCACATAGCATGGTCTGGGTCGCTGAGAATGTTTTCCGGCTTATCCATTATCCCCAAAAATTCTAGCGCATAAGGAACAGGACCTGTTACCGGGTTAAACATCCATACCCACATTAGGCCGATAAGAAACGACGGCACCGCCCACGGAATAAACAGTATCGGTTGAATGATACCAATTCCCTTAAATCCATCTTTTAAAAGTAAAGCAAGGCCAAATCCTAGACTGAACTGAAAAAACAGTGAGGCCGATGTCCAAAACAAAGTGTTAATCAGGCTGCTGACAAAAAGGCTATCTTCATCAAGAATTCTTTTGAATTGTTCAAATCCTACAAATTCCTTAGTACCAGATAACAAATCAAAATCATAAAAAGCGTATGATATACCAGTTACCAACGGCACGATCACTAACAATAGTATAAACAGAAGTGTCGGGGCCAAATAAAACCATGCTTGGTTTACGGGGGATGACTTCATTCAATTTTCCCCAAATATCTTTTTTGTGCAGCGGTTAAAACATCTGCCCACATTTTTGCGGTTTCTTCTGGTGTTTTTTCGCCTAACATCATGGCTTGTCCACTTTGCACAACGGTAATGCTATCAAATTCCGCAATTTCCGGAAGGTAATTTGGATTAATAAGATATGACCAGCGATCATCTTGTGTCGTTTGAAGCCATCCTTGCCCAATTTCACTGGCGGCAAAAATATCTTCAGAAATACCTGTATAAATGGGAACCAGCCCGGATCCTTCTGCCCAATTCTGATTGTTGTCACGTTTAAGCAAATGTTTCACGAGTTTAAAGGCCGCTTCTTTTTTGGCGGATTGTTCCATAACCGACCAACCGATATACCCTAGATGAGGAAATGATTTCCCGCTTGGACCGAGCGGCATTGGGGATGATGCATAATCTTCTTCGTCCATACGTTTTTTAAGCGCACTTAACGAATCGGGTGTTTGATGAAGCATGGCACATGTGCCTGAATAAAAACCCGATACGGTTTCGTTAAAACCCCAATTGATACTGTCTTTGGGCGCATAGCCATTAACATATAAATCGCGTATCATCGTCAGGCCGTCAATGGCCCCTTGATTATAAAATGTACTGTTACCCTCTGCATCAAAAAATTGATCGCTGCCGTTCATGGTGGTCATCAACCAATAATAAAATACGGGGCCGCCCCTGCCGCCATGATGACAAAATCCACTGACGCCGGGAAGCTCTGATATTTTCGCAGACGTTTGATAAAATTCACTGAGCGTTAATGGCGGTTTTTCAATGCCGGCTTCTTTGAATATCTTTTTATTATAAATTAGAGCCCGAAGATAATACCCATATGGAATGGTATAAAGTGTTTCATTTATGCTGCCGTAACTAAAAGTGTCGCCTTCAATATCATCATCGAATGATGCGGTATCAATATAAGGGGTCATGTCGGCTATTTGTCCGGCACTTACATAACGGGATAACCAAAAGTCAGGCATTTCAACCACGTCTGGTGCGCGCCCGCCGGCGATCATCATGCCGATTTTTTCGAAAGCCTGCCCCCAAGATAATGAAATGACATCCACTTTCATGTTTGGATTGTCGGCTTCAAAGCTGTCCAGTTGATTTCTAAGTAATCGTGTGCGTTCAGGAGAAGTGTTAACCTCGACGATAAGTAAATTATTAGGATCATGATCTTTATCGGATGTGGCCTGCCATATGACAAACCCAAATACCGTTATGACAAATATAATTGCCCCTTTAATCATAAATTCAGTATCCCTTAAAATTTCCATATCATTCTAACCAACTTAATTTAAAATGAAATTCCTTTTTTATATTTTGAAGGTTATATTGCTTAAATTAAAGGACACTAGCGGATGATAAACTATGCATAAAACTTATATTTCAGCGGACGAACTCCTATATTCATCCTTTAAGTTGGGTGAGATGATCATAAAAAGCGGCTTTCGCCCTGATTTCATTGTTGGTGTCTGGCGCGGTGGTACTCCCGTTGGGATCGCGGTTCAGGAATTACTTGAATTCTGTCATATAAAATCCGACCATATTGCCATCAGAACGTCGTCTTACACCGGCATAGCAAAACAAGAAGATCATGTGAAAGTATATGGCCTTCATTATTTGATCGATACCATGAACAGTGATGACAGCTTGCTGATATTAGATGATGTGTTTGATAGTGGAAGAAGCATTCGTGCCATCATTCATGAACTTGAAACTCACATGCGTAAAAATATGCCATCTGATGTCCGCGTTGGTACCGTATATTATAAACCCGGCAAAAACCAAACCGACAGAACACCAGATTATTATGTTCATAAAACGGAGGAATGGCTGGTTTTTCCACATGAACTTGATGGCCTTACAGATGATGAAATTAAAGGATCGAAGCTGGATGCAGAAATGTTGTTGGCTTTACGAGACAGTTGTTCTTGAATAAATAATCGGAAACCAATCTTCTCTCAATACTTCACCATCATTCATGTTGTGACCGGGGAAGGGGGGAGATGTCGGGCCGGGTCTTGTGATGTATCTAGTATCATCACCGACAAAACGTAATGAAAAAGCGCGCCTTCTTTTATCCGTGTTATTACCCCTCGCGCCATGCAATATTTTGTAATTAAAAGCGACGGCATCACCGGGTTCCATTTCCCATTCTTTTATGTGAATTTCTTCAGAACTAAGATCAGGCACCTGCATATATTCATCTTCATTAGGATAAAAATTTTCTTCTGATAACCAGCGGGTGGGTAGAACAGGTTTTGGCCATTTATGGGAACCTGCTACACAGCGCAATGCCGCGTCTTTTACAGGATCCATCGGCGACCAGAGGCTGATGGTTTGTGCGCCTTCGACGAAATAATAGGGACTGTCTTGATGCCATGGTGTTGCTTTACTTGTCCCCGGTTCTTTAACCAGAACATGGTCATGGAAAACTTGGCTTTTTTTTGATTTCATTAATTCAGCGGCTACGCGCCCTGCATCAGAATGTCGTATAACGTCTTCAAATTCTGCAATTCTTGTCCAATTACAATAATCATCAAAAAATCGTCCGTCATCGCCCTCTTTTAAATTTTCAGCAGCATAAGGTCCCGGCTCGCGCATATTATGCTCTATACCAGCGCGGATTATATCCACCCAATCTTTAAAAAGGCCTTTGATTAGAACAACGCCATCTTCCTGAAAGCGTTTAATTTGATCATCGCTAATGTTAATACCAGACACACTATCATCCCATAAAATTACCAGATAAGATGATTATAATTGATACTCCAATTTAACCAATCATAAAATTATAGCAGGCTTCTTATCGGAATACCTGTGACCTCTTCACCGGATAGTTTTTCAATGGCATTTGCGATGGCGGGTTGAATGCCGGCTTGCATTTTTTCACCGCAACCCATGGGGTGAGCCCCATTATCCAATAATTTAATCGACACATTTTTCGGCACATCACCGATCAGAGACACTGGATAATCATCAAAATTACCTTGTTCAACAACACCGTTTTTTACGGTAATCACCCCACTGCGCATCATCGACATGGCAAAGGCGATGGAACTTTGGATTTGTCTTGTAAATCCATTTGGGTTAATCACTCGTCCATGATCAGCTACTACCCAAACTTTTTCCACTTTCCATGAACCATCAGGGGTTTTGCTCACGTCGGCCATATGACCGCTGTAATATTGATAATCAATGCCGGGCTTACCTTCAAAGGCAAAGGCATATCCACGGGCCATTTCTTTTTGCACCGGATTGTTAGTATTGATTTCCTGTAGAGCTTGCATGACTTTTAAAGCTCGGGGGTTTTCTTTTAAAAGCTCTGCTCGCAATTCAAGAGGGTTTCGATTTCCAAGAGCGGCCATTCGGTCGATCATCACTTCAACGGAGAAGTTGGTGTATCCATGGCTGATACCACGTAAGATCCCCACGGTCATGGGGGTATCAAGATATCCTTGACTATAATGTTGATGGGGAATTTTATAGGCGGGTTCTTGACCCGCAAAACCAATCATGCGTCCAAAGTGTAATTCTCTTATTTCAGGAATGAAATGATAAGGACCCGGGTTGACATAGCCTATAGCACTATCCCAGGCGATCAGCTTATTTTCATCATCTAATTTAGCTTGGATGCGAAGTTCACAAGCGGGTCGATAATAATCATGACGCATGTCATCTTCACGGGTCCATATAAGTTTAACGGGGTGACCAGATTTTTGCGAAACTTCGACGGCTTCGATGACGAAATCTTCCTGTGCGCGGCGGCCAAAACCACCACCCATTAATGTAGTATGGAGATTAATATCTTGATTGTTACGATCCAGAAATTTTACCACTTCTTCAAGGGCGACCAGTTTGCTTTGTGTAGGCGCCCAGATTTCACATTTTTCATCGGTTACCCATGCAGTACAATTCATGGGTTCCATTGTCGCATGGGCGACAAAAGGGAAACTGAAATTACCGGTTAAGATTTGACCGTTATCCTCTGCAATCAAGGTTTTAGCATCACCCGTAAGATCTTTACTTTCCATAGGATTATCAAGCATATCTTTTAATTGAGCGGCAATGCTTTGTGAAGATTGCGTTTCATAATCCCCATTATCCCACTCTATTTTAAGGGCGTCGCGTGCTTTTTTTGCCGCCCAAAAACCGTCCGCTATAATCGCAACGCCGTTTGATACTTCAATAATATCAACGACACCTTTTATTTTAAGCGCGTCTTCAGCATCATAATTATTCACTTTGCCACCGGATACAGGCGAACGTTCTATCATCGCTACTTTTAATCCGGGAAAATTAACATCCATACCGTATTTAGCATCGCCTGTGACACGTTCGCGTGATCTTAACTGCGGTATAGGTTTTCCAATTAAAGTGGCTTGGCTTTTTGATTTTAAGGGCGCATCAGCAGGTAAGAAAACATCAGTGATCGTGTCAAAAAGATCGTGATATTGAAATGTTTTTCCAGTTACCGGGTCCGTGACAACACTATTTTTAGTGGTCAAGCGTTCCGACGGAACTTGCCATCTTCCCGCAGCGGAAATTTTAAACCCTTCCCTTAAGTTTGCCCCCGTTCGGCGGTGATTTTTCCAACCAAGAAAAGTACTCACAGCACCAACGGTAGCGAGGCCGTCTTGATAGTAGTCGCGGTCTATTGCCAAACCCTCTTTAACGGCGACAAGTTTATTCCAGTCGGCATCCATTTCATCAAAAAGCATCTGTGCTTGTCCAGTTGGGGACCCTTGCCCCATATCAGAACGATAACTGATATACGTAATGCCGCCATTTTCATCCATTTCTAAAAAGGGAAGTGCGAAGGCTTTTGTAGCTATGGCGTGGGCAAGGGGTGGTGCTACGGCATATATCATTAATGTACCGCTGGCGGTTAAGGCAGTTTTTAAAAAACTTCTTCTAGAAATACTCATGATGTGGCTCCTTCGGCTTGGAGCTTTGCAGCTTTATGGATGGCTTTTCGCATATTATCATAACTGCCACAGCGGCAAATATTGGTGTGATATTTATCAATATCTTCGTCAGTTGGATTAGGAAATTTTTCTAAAAATGTAATGGTTGCCATGATCTGGCCTGACTGGCAATACCCGCATTGGGGCACGTCTTCTTCGATCCAAACCCGTTGGACAAAGTGTAGGCCGCCATTCGCACTTAAATTTTCAATGGTTGAAATATTTGTACCACCCACCTCTGCCATTGGTATGGTGCAGGATCGCTCCGCTTCGCCGTCAATATGAACGGTGCAAGCACCACACTGACCAATACCACAACCATATTTGGTTCCAGTGAGTTCGGCGTTTTCACGCAAAAACCAAAGCAGCGGCATATCCTCATCGCCGTCATAGGATAATGATTTTCCGTTAACGTTTAATGTAATCATGAATAAAACTTCCCCTGCCGAAATATATAAGTTGTTACAAATTTTATATTATAAAAATCTAAAAATACAATGTGACTGAAATAAGGCAGTTTTGCCTCATTTGATAATTCACTTAGTCCAGCGGAATATGTAGTTCTGTTTCTTCGGTAATTATCCCGCCACGGTCGCCAACCTTTATGGATCCATACCGCTGTTTAAAACATTCTGGAAGTTCGCGGTCCCCTTCCATGGAAAGCCAAAGGCGAAAAAGATGGCGGCGATCTTTTGGATCCGGCCAATCGGTAAAGCCAGTGCGGTCATGCAGCTGTGAATGATTATAGACAAATTGCAAATCACCTACTTCGAGCTGCATAGAAAGATACAGGCGCGGATCATTGGCAAGTTGATCAAAAAGGTTTAAGGCTTCAACATGTAGATCGCTTAGGAGAAAAGCGCTCGGAAACCTTTGTGCGCTATCGATATATTGTCGCTGGTATTTGCCAGTAAGTTTTCCGTTATGCCAATTTAGCACGGGGATCTCGAAATAAGGTTTTTCGCCCACCGGCACTTCACCGCGTCGGTCGGTGGCGATGGGATCAAACAATAATTCAACCAAATCAGGGCGCAATTTACGCATTTCGTTATAAATGGTTTCCGTGCTGACCAAAAGCGACTTTCCGCCTTCTTGGGCCGTTCGCAGGCACATAAGTCCAACAACGTCTGCGGAATCCGTATGGAATGTTTGTCTCTCGGACGTTTGATAAATGCGGGTGTTGGTATCTTCGGCGCTCGCACCAATATCACGCACATGCCCCAAAATATGACCCATGGCATTTTGCGACCTCGCATTGCCAAGATGTGCCCCTATGCCACAAAATATGGTTGCCGCGATTTCTTGGCTATAGTCACAAACCGGCAGCCCACGCAGTACTTCAAACCCGCAACCTTTAAGCAGAGTTTGTTTAAGTTTTTCAAGACGCGGTCTAATGATCGTTAGAGGGAAAGTTTCCTTAGAAATATCCGATATTTTATTGTTGGCGGCGATGAATTTTTCCGCCGTTTGTTCAAGTTCACAGATTTCATTGGGTAATATATGCGTCAGCCAGTTTTCTGGTGTTTTCGCCAATTCTTCCCCTCGCCACGCGGAAGGCCCTCTAATAAAATCATTTGGTGAGCGGTTTGTCATAATAAATCTTAGCATTATCATAATATTAATCAATTTATTGTTTGCTAGTGATCTAGATATCATTCAGACTAGGCGATGTTTTTTAATATTCTGCCTAATAGTAAATAAAGTAGATTGCCTTATATGTTTAGAAATTCCAAAGACCGCCTTCCTGTATTTATAATTTTGTCTTTGAGCGCGCTTGATTTTTATTTGTATTTCACCGTGGAAAGTATATTGGTTTTAAGCATTTACTGGCTTATTATGTTAATCCCAAAGGCCAATATTTGTGCCTGGAATCATCATCATCAACATAGTTTTGTCTTTAGGTCTAAAACACTTAACCATATTTTAGAGTTTTTTTACGCACTGCATACAGGGGCGGTGACCAACATTTGGGTGCTTCACCATAATTTAGGCCATCACCGAAATTTCCTTGATCAGGAATGCGATGAAAGCCGTTGGAAATATAAAAACGGTAAACCGATGGGTGAGCTTGCCTATACGTTAATCGTTTTTCTGACCAGTTATTCCCGCGCATTAGGGGTAGGTAAGAACCATAAAAAATTGAGGAACAGATTTGTTATTTTTGGTAGTTTGACATTTTTAATCGTTGCGGCTCTTGTGGTCTATAACCCGGTTCCCGCGTTACTGCTTTTTGTTACGCCGATGATTACCAGTTTAATTTTTACAGCATGGACCACTTATGACCATCACGCAGGACTAGACACAGAAGACCAATTTGCCGCTTCATTTAATAAGTTAAATGGTCTTTATAATCTGGTCACCGGAAACCTCGGATATCATACTGCTCATCATTATAAGCCGGGTACCCATTGGTCAAAATTACCGGAACTACACGCATCCATTAAACATAAAATTCCCGACCATTTAATGGATAGCGAAGCCACCTTAACCAGTTAAGGTTTACAATATAAATCCAACCATTTAAGCTCCAACCAAGGCACATGATAAATCATCCATGCCCTTAAATTTAACAAATTGGAACCCAATTGTCCGCGCGCTCAGGTTGGAAGGTGCCGTTAGCCTTAGCGTAAGCGCCGGCGACTGTGGCTTAATAAAAATACTATTTTAAAGTTCAAACTTTAACGTGCCCGCTTCAATGGCCAACCCGGCTACTTGAACTTTTGTAATTTCACCGTTTTCTTTGAATACGCGCACGTTAATTACACCGGCCTTGCCCATGGCTTCGCCTTGGATGGCGTTATAGGAAATACTGTCGTCAAACTGTAATTGATTATGGTGGCTTAGATATAATCCTGCCGGACCATTGCCGTTTCCCGTCACGGGGTCTTCGTTGATACCGATGGCGGGGGCGAACATACGGCCATGGGTTTTATAGGGCGCATCATCCTCCATAACAATCATAACAAAATATCCCGTATGGTCGATTTTATTGGTCAGGGTTTTTAAAGCTTCAAAATCGGGATTGATATTATGAAGTGTCTGAATGCTGAGAAGTGGAATAATCACCTTGCCGTGTCCAGTTGAGGAAAACTGTACTGGCAGCGCGGCGTTGCGGTCTTCCGCTGTTAGACCCAGCGCGGTGAGCGCTTCGGCTTCATGCTCTGGTGAAAGGACATCACCCATTTCCGGCGTGCCTTGGGTCATGACGATGTTGATGCTCTCTTTATCACGTTGAATATCCACGGGTAATATACCGACACCCGTCATGGCTAAAACATTAGAGGATGACAAATTCAGCCGTTTGGTGCGTAAATAATGGGACGCGATGGTCGCATGACCGCAAATTGGCACTTCACTGGTCGGGGTAAAATAACGCACATGAACATCATGGGTAGAGGAATCAGAAGGCGAACACATAAACGCCGTTTCCGACACATTGGCAAAGGCGGCAATTGCTTGCATCTGCGCGGCCGTAAGTCCGTCGGCGTCAAACACAACCCCCGCCCGATTGCCCTCACCAATCACATTGGTAAAAGCATCAACCAAGTATATTTCAACTTCTTTATTACTCAAAAGTCGTAATCATTTTGGTAAGCATTGGTGTGCCGTCGGTAATCACCACTTTAAACATCTGTTCAAAATCCGTTTCTTCCAGTTTCGGGATTTTTACACCAGACAATAATGATGCGAGATCAGGGGTGCTTGAACTATGGGCAACGATTAGAAATGTGCCCTGTTGAGCTTTAAGTTTCGCGGCGAAGCCACCCAGATCATCAGTACTAAAAAGTTCTGTCTCAACCCCTTTTGATGCCGCCGTCGGTGTCGCCGTCATTAGAGTACGGTGAGTGTCGGTTGAATAAACTCTGTCGATTGATACATTACCCAGCATCGCCGACACATGGGCCGCACGGCGTAACCCTTTGGCCGTAAGCAGCGGATCATCCCCATCAAGTTTCTCCGCATGACGTACAACATAATAAGTGCTCTCAAACGCTTGAGCCAAAGGCGCAGACACAAAAAAACAAACAGACAAAACAACCAACAATATTTTCTTCATAATATTCTCCAAATTAATAACAGAGAAAACACTACAACAAGAAAAGACACATTACAAAATAAACCTAACATATGGTTGCCGTCATACCGTCGAAGGACGGTATCCAGTCCTCTTTATGATAAGTGTGTAGCCGTTGGCCACTCTTTGTATATTTTCTGGATCCCGGATCGGTTCCGGCTTCGCCGGGTCCGGGATGACTGAGTGAGGGGGAGACAACAGACCCCCCCAGTTATGATCCAACCAAGGCACCTAATAAATCACTCTAGCCTCAAAATATAAAAATTCGGAACCCAACCCAACACCAAAACAGGCGAGAAGGTGCCGTCAGCCTTAGCGCAAGAGCTAGCGCTGGCGCCTGAGAGCCGGAGCCTGAGCCTAGATTAGGAAAGCAATGCCTCTAAATAAATCTATGTAAGTTGTACTCCAGTAATTTAATAATTATGTTGATGACATTTTTAAGAATTTATAGTATCATAATATTTGCAGTGATTGGTAAATATACAACTATAAAGAGAATAATATTTATAATTTGAATCATTTATTGAATAAGAATTTTCTAATGTGGGGTGAATAAAATTAATGAAGAATGATCAACTTCTAGCTATTGATTTATTTTGTGGTGCTGGGGGCCTTTCAGTAGGATTGAAAAAGGCTGGCTTCAAAGTTTTAGCGGGTGTTGAATTAAATTTAGTAGCTGCAAAAACATACGAATTAAATCATAAAGATCACAAAATATATATTGAGGACATAAAGAAACTCGACCCCAATTTGGTTATGTCCGAACTAGGTCTTAAAGTAGGTGAGCTTGATTTATTAGCAGGCTGTCCTCCTTGCCAAGGGTTTTCATCGCATAGAACAAGAAATAAAACTACATCAATCCAAGATGATAGAAATGAGTTGGTTTTTGAATTTATTCGTTTCGTAGAGGCTATGAAACCAAAATCTATAATGATGGAAAATGTTCCGGGTCTTGCATCAGATTATAGAATGGATGAAATAAAAGAAATATTATCTGGAAAAGGTTACTTATTTAACGAAGAGTCAATAAGTGTTAAAAATGTATCTGATTATGGTGTGCCTCAAAGAAGAAGAAGAATGATACTACAGGCTTCTAAATTAGGATATATTGATGCACCAGTTCCTTTTGAAAAGAAAAAAACAGTATTTGATACGATTGGTTCTTTAGAAAAGCCTGAAAATTCTATCGATAAATTACATAATTATCCTATAAATAGGACAGATCGCATTAATAAATTAATAAGCTTAATTCCAAAAGATGGGGGCAGTAGATCGGACTTGCCAAAAGAATATTGGCTTCCCTGTCACATTAAATACCCAAATGGCTACAAAGACGTTTATGGCAGAATGTCTTGGGATAATGTATCGCCTACAATAACGGGCGGGTGCATTAGTCCTTCTAAGGGTCGTTATGATGTGCCCCTGATTTGTTAGACACTTTATGACTTCATTATTGTTTGTTGTTCAAAATCTATCGGTGACAACAATCCGTTGTTACCATG
>JABIPV010000290.1 GCA_018699075.1 Kordiimonadaceae bacterium
CACGTGCGCAGGGCGACCCGATCAAGGTCACTGGTAAATTGATGGATCAATTTGGTCGACCAATAAAAAATTCGCTGATTGAAATATGGAATGCTAATAAGCATGGACGCTATACCCATGTTGAAGATAATTCAGGACTTCCGATTGAAAAAAACTTTTTGGGAATTGGCCGCACAATTAGTGACGAGCAAGGTAATTATGAATATTGGACCATTAGGCCCGGTGAATATCTTGCCCGCCCTGACATTGGCCGCTGGCGTCCAAAACATATTCATATGTCCATTCGTGGCGGTTCATCGCGTATGATCACACAAATGTATTTTGAAGGTGATCCCCATAATGATGCGGATCCGATGCGTATTTTGATGGGTGATAATTTCCATAAAAATATTGGACAGGAATACGATGTAGAAAGTGAAGATTTTGACTGTGGGTATCAATTTGATATCGTCATTGGCGGCAAAAATCCAACTTTCTTTGAAAATACATAATTGCGTATAAATTAATATATTGCATATAAGTTAACTTCATATTATAAAATTGCATAGCGATTCATTATAATATGAGGACAATTTCATCGTGGCTTATGCCCAAGCAAAAAAACTAGATCGGGATGTTATATCAATCGTTGATATAACTCCCCTTCGTGATGGTAGTGACCCAACCCGGGTTGCCAAAGAATTACACGCGGCCAGTAAAGGGCTTGGCTTTATTTATATTAAAGGCCACGGAATTCCAGAAGACTTAATCAATCAAACACGTGCGGCAGCGTATGATTTATTCCAAAGCACAGAAGAGCAAAAGAAAAGCATTACCGTGTCACCACAACACCGTGGCTGGATTGGCTGCGGCGGCGCAAAAATGGAAGATGATTTAAAACCTGATCTTAAAGAAAGTTTTCTTTGGGGTTATCAGGATCATAATGGCAATACGCCGGAGGATCATGCTTTGCGCGGTCAAAATCAATGGCCAAGCCATTTACCGAATATGCAACATATCGCAATGCAATATTTCGAAGAAGCACATAATGTTGCTCATTTGTTAATGAAGGGTTTTGCCCTAGGTCTTGACCTTGATGAAAATTTCTTTCTTAAACATAATGATAAGCCGCTAAGTCGGGCCTCACTGGTTTATTACCCTGATCAGCCTGAATCTATGGGTGAAGAACAGTTTGGAGTTGGCCCACATACGGATTTTGGCGTCCTCACTGTGCTTGCTCAAGATAACGTTGGCGGTCTTCAGGTAGAAGATATCAACGGCGAATGGATTGAAGCACCACCGATTGAAGGAACTTTGATTGTCAATGTTGCTGATTTGCTATGTAGGTGGACGGCTGGTGAATATAAATCGACCCCTCACCGTGTGGTCAATAGTTCAGGACGCGAGCGCATGTCACTTGTTCTGGCTTACGATCCAAACCCGGAAACCATAGTTGATGCAAAAGATATATTTGGCAAAGACCATGTTGCAGATGAACCTATTACATGTGGTGATTACCTTGAATGGCGCTTTAACAAAGCCTTTGCCTACAGGAATAAATAACTGATGAATGATAACACCATCGATATGGCCATTGGCGCCAGTTTAAAAGAATTACGGGAAAGCCGAAATCTTAACGCAAAGCAACTTGCGGAAAATGCCAATGTTTCTGCTGCGATGATTAGCCGCATCGAAAATGGTCAAGTATCGCCATCAATTTCCACACTTAACGCGCTTAGTGAAGCGCTTGATGTGCCAGTGGTTAGTTTTTTCCGCGAAACCACATCATCAGACCATGTTGACTTTACCCATGTGAAAAAAGGACAAGGGATTACATCAACCCGTATAGTTAATGATCATAGCCATGATTATATCAACCTGGCGTCCCATATCCGCCGTGACATTGGCTTTGAGGCCCATATTGTTAGTATGGAAAAACAAAACACCAATGCCCCGACTTACGTAAGTCACGGTGTTGTTTTTATGCACGTTAAAGAAGGCAAAGCTCGTTTTAATTATGGTAGCCGCGAAATCATTTTAAAAGAAGGCGATAGCCTTACATTAGACGCTGAACTTAACCACGGCATTACAGAGCTTTTAACTGATAAATTTACTTTTTTAACTATTAAAGCCGAGAAACGTTAATGTCATTCCAGGATCAAATTACCGAAGGCGCACACAACCTACTTATTAATTGCGCAAATATTAAAGCCGGTGAAAAGCTGTTAATTATCACTGAAAAAGCAGACCTTGGTTGGTATGACAAGGAAACTTCTGATTTCGTTGCTTCATATGCTGAGAAAATTGGTATTACACCCACCAGAATTGAAGTCGGCCTTCCGGAAAATGTCAAATGCCCCCATATGATGAAAGCTATTCATGAGCATGAGTGTACTATATTCTTTTCACGCATTGGTGATCAGGACCGTTTTTCAAATCCGGCGCACGGCACCCGTAGTGTAATGTGCTATATTCGCGATCTTAATATGTTGGCATCCCCCTTTGGCCGTACCAATCATTTGGCTTATATTGAGCTTAAAAATGCCATTGATGATGTATTGATCAATGCTGATAAAATTGAAATCACTTGTCCTTTAGGGACACATTTTGTCGGCGGGTTATCCGATAAATCACGTCAAGAACAAGGTGATGTTACTGTTCATCGTTTTCCCCTTGGTGTTCCTACGCCACTGGAAGCAAAGGAATTTTCTGGACGTATTGTCATGGACCGCTATCTCGCCCCTACGGGATCGCGGGTGTATGAGCCACCGTTTATAAAACTTGAAGAACCGGTATTCGCGGAAATTGAAATGGGCAAAATCATCGATTTCACTGGCCCAGAAGGCACGGTGAAACAGGTTAAAGAACATTATGCCAATATATCAACTGAATTTGGCATTGATCCGAACGTCGTCCATTCATGGCACGCGGGCATTCACCCGGGCTGTGATTATAAAATACCTGAATCTGATAATCCGGACCGCTGGTCAAACACCGTATTTTGTAGTCCTAATTTTGTGCATTTTCACACATGCGGCGATTATGCCCCGGGCGAGATTAGCTGTACTATTCCTGATCACAGTATTTCCATTGACGGAACAAAATTTTGGGATAATGGCCGCATGCAACTGCACTCATTTTTGCCAACAAATGCCTGCCTAAAAAAATGGCCGTGCTTAAACGAATTATTTAAATATTCACTCAGCTAGTTCAGGTTCTTCCTTTGTCATTTCCCTAAACACAGCGATACCAAAATATGTCATGGTTAGTGACACGATGGGGTTTAGATAATTTAGGAATGCGTAGGGTAAATAATCAAGAACCGGGACACCCATAGCACCAAAATAAAAGGCCCCTGCGGTTGTCCATGGAATAATGCCGCAGGCCATTGTTGTGCTTTCCTCAACGGTTCGCGACAACATGTAAGGCTTTAAATTCATTTTCTCAAATTTATCTTTAAATAACTGTGATGTAACGATGATGGAAATATAGCTTTCACCCATGCTCATGCAGGCAAGAAATCCTGTACACATGGTTGAAAACATCAGCGAGAACATGGATTCAATTTTTTCAAGCAATCCTTTGAGCAGTTCACGGAGGAAACCTGCACCATCAAGCAAACCACCGAGGGCAAGGGCAAAGAATGTCATGGATAACGTCCACATCATGCTTTGAATGCCGCCGCGATTAACCAATGTATCTAGGCCTTCATGACCAGTTGAGGCCACGTAACCATCTTGTAAGCTTTTAAG
>JABIPV010000296.1 GCA_018699075.1 Kordiimonadaceae bacterium
CCTTTAAGCTCACGTCCTGGAATAGCTAAGTCGCGTGGTTGTTCTGAACCACCCGCAAGAACAACGGCATCATAATGATCGGCAATTTTTTGTGCTTGGATGTCTTTGCCAACTTCCATACTGGTCCAGAAAGTAACGCCTTCGCGCTCCATTTGGCGAACTCTACGTTCAATCAGCGATTTATCCATTTTAAAATCTGGTATACCGTAGCGTAATAGACCACCGGCACGGCGATTTTTTTCGTAAAGAGAAACCTTATGTCCCGCGCGTGCGAGTTGTTGTGCACAAGCCATTCCCGCAGGACCGCTGCCAACGACGGCTACCTTTTTATCTGTTTTAATCTTGGCGATGACGGGTTGAATCCAGCCTTGATCCCAACCTTTGTCAACAATTGCACATTCGATTGTTTTAATGGTCACTGGCTGATCATCAATATTCAGTGTACATGCAGCCTCGCAGGGTGCAGGACAAACTCGGCCCGTAAATTCCGGAAAATTATTAGTCGAATGAAGATTATCGCAAGCTTCTTGCCAATCTTTATTCCATACCAAATCATTCCAGTCGGGAATCATATTGTTCACAGGGCAACCTGTATGACAAAATGGAATTCCGCAATCCATGCAACGACCGCCTTGACGTTCGACGGCATATTCAGGTAGAGGGTTGATAAATTCTTCGTAATGTCTAACTCTGTCACCAGCTGGTGCATTAGTACGATCAATACGAGGAATTTCCATAAATCCTGTAGCTTTTCCCATGATTTATTCTCCCTGTCCTGTATATGCGGAAAGCGAAGTCGCCGCCGCGGCCATTTCTTCCAAAGCACGTTTATATTCTACTGGCATAACTTTGACGAACTTAGGTAAGTAATCATCAATATTTTCCAAAATTGTTTTGGCTCGCTCGCTTCCGGTGTAACGTTTATGATTTTCCAGTAACTGAATGAGACGTTCTTTATCATTCCCTGACATATTGCCACGTAACACATCTACGCGACCATGTCCTTCTAGCTCACCGGAATTATGCATTAATTTTGCCATGGCATCTTCTTCGGGAAGCGGTTCAAGTTCTACCATTGATAAATTGCAGCGGTTTTCAAACTCACCTTCTTCATCAAGTACATAAGCAATGCCGCCACTCATGCCAGCCGCAAAATTTCGCCCGGTGGGGCCGATAACGACAACGCAGCCTCCCGTCATATATTCAAGGCCATGATCACCCACACCTTCGACAACGGCCATTGCACCACTATTACGTACGGCGAACCTTTCACCTGCAACGCCACGGAAATAACATTCGCCGAATATGGCGCCGAATAAAACGGTGTTACCAACTATGATGCTTTGTTCAGGGACAATTTTACTATCTTTGGATGGATAAATGATCAGTTTACCGCCGCTTAAGCCCTTACCAACATAATCATTGGCTTCGCCTTCGAGTTCAAATGTAATGCCTTTGGCAACGAAGGCGCCAAAACTTTGACCGGCGGTGCCTTCAAGTTTTACATGGATAGTGTCGTTAGCAAGTCCCTTATGACCGTGACGTTTAGCTAATTCACCAGAAAGCATTGCCCCAGTTGAACGATCATAATTATGAATTTCTTTTGCAATTGATACAGGGGTTTTATTTTCAAGCGCATCTTTGGCTTCTGTAATTAATTCCCGGTCCAAGATTTCAACGATATCATGTTCCTGACAATTGGTATTAAAAATAGCATCATCACCGCGGGCTTCGACTTTATGGAATAAGCCACTAAAGTCGAGGCCATCACTTTTCCAATGAGAAATAGCGTCATTTTTATTTAATAAATCAGAACGGCCAATAATTTCATTCAGATTACGTACACCCATTTCAGCCATAATTTTGCGAACCTCTTCTGCGACGAAGAAGAAATAATTTACAACATGTTCAGGTTTCCCTGTGAAGCGACGACGTAAAACAGGGTCCTGGGTAGCAACACCAACCGGGCAAGTATTTAGATGACATTTGCGCATCATTATACAGCCGGCAGCAATAAGTGGTGCCGTGGCAAAACCAAATTCATCGGCCCCAAGAAGTGCGCCAATGATAACATCACGTCCCGTTTTAAGGCCGCCGTCGACCTGAACGGCAATACGGTCGCGAAGGCGGTTAAGGACGAGTGTTTGTTGCGTTTCGGCAAGTCCAATTTCCCAGGGTGATCCTGCGTGTTTTAAGGACGTAAGTGGGCTAGCGCCCGTTCCGCCATCAAAACCGGATATGGTCAAATGGTCGGCTTTGGCTTTTGATACGCCTGCTGCTACTGTTCCGACACCAATTTCAGAAACCAGTTTCACACTAATTCTTGCCTCAGGATTAACATTTTTTAAATCGTAAATAAGCTGGGCCAAATCCTCAATAGAATAAATATCATGATGAGGAGGCGGTGAAATAAGGCCAACACCCGGTGTTGAATGGCGCACTTTGGCAATTACCGGATCAACTTTATGACCCGGTAGCTGTCCACCTTCACCAGGCTTAGCTCCTTGGGCCATTTTAATCTGAATATCATCCGCGTTCACAAGATATTCGGTTGTAACGCCAAAGCGACCAGAGGCCACTTGTTTAATTGCACTACGGCGCAAATCACCATTACGGTCCGGCGTAAAGCGGTCCGATTCTTCACCACCTTCACCTGTATTTGACTTTCCGCCAATTTTATTCATGGCAATGGCAAGGGTGGTATGAGCCTCGCGACTGATAGAACCAAAGGACATGGCACCAGTTGCAAAACGTTTAACAATCTCCTTAGCGCTTTCAACGTCGTCAATAGAAATGGCTTTGCCGACAGAATTAATTTTAAACAGTCCGCGCGGTGTCATTAGCTTTTCAGACTGTTCATTAATCAAATTGGCATATTCATTATATTTATCTTGTGCATTTGCGCGCACGGCATGCTGTAAGGAACTGATACTATCAGAATTCCAAACATGGGCTTCACCGCGAATACGAACCGCATAATCACCACCAACATCTAGGGCTTTTTTATAAATTAAGTCTTCACCAAAAGCTTGTGCATGTCTAATGACGGTTTCTGTCGAAACTTCTTTTAGGCCCACACCTTCGATAGCTGTTTTAGTGCTGGTGAAATATTGATTAATGAAAGCGCTATTTAAGCCTACTGCATCAAAAATTTGTGCCCCGCAATAAGACTGGTATGTGGAAATTCCCATTTTTGACATCACTTTCAAGATGCCTTTATTGATGGCTTTCACGTAACGTTTTTTTGCGGTAAGGACATTAATAGTTTCCGGTAAATTTGGTACCATATCTTCGATGGTTTCAAACGCAAGATAGGGGTTTATTGCTTCGGCACCATATCCTGCCAATGCACAGAAATGATGAACTTCGCGAGCTTCACCAGTTTCCACCACAAGCCCTACGGAAGTCCGAAGGCCTTTACGGATTAAGTGATGATGCACGGCTGAAGTAGCAAGCAGCGCCGGAATAGCAATTTTATTTTCTGAGATTTCTCTATCAGATAAAATTATAATATTATCGCCTTCAATCACGGCAACTTCCGCAAGCAGACAAATGCTTTCGAGAGCATTATCCATACCTTTAGCACCGGATTCGGCGCGGTAAGTAATATCAACAGTAATGGTTCTAAAATCATTATCTGGAATATCACCTATGGTGCGAATTTTTTCCAAATCTTGGTTTCTTAGGATCGGTTGTCTTACCTCAAGCCGTTTATGTGTACCAATACCTTCCAGATCTAAAAGATTAGGGCGTGGACCAATGAATGATACCAGCGACATCACTGCTTCTTCACGAATAGGATCAATTGGTGGGTTGGTCACTTGGGCAAAGTTTTGCTTAAAATAAGTATAAAGAAGCTTCGATTTATCGGAAAGTGCAGATATCGGTGTATCCGTTCCCATTGAACCCAATGCTTCTTGCCCGCTTAAGATCATCGGCGGGAATAATAATTTCATATCTTCTTGTGTATATCCAAACGCTTGTTGTTTTTTAAGAAGATCAACACCACTTGCCGGATGTGGGGCCATCTCGGCTGGTAGTTCTTCAAGTTTGATTTGCGTACGGCTTAAAATGCCCTGATAATCAAAAGCTTGCGCCATTTCATTTTTAATTTCATCATCAGAAATAATTCGGCCTTGTTCCGTATCAATCAGTAACATCTTCCCCGGTTGCAGGCGCCATTTTTGTACGATATTTTCTTCTTTAATGGGGAGTACACCTGATTCGGATGCAAGAATAACCATATCATCATCCGTGACGATATAACGTGCCGGGCGTAATCCATTTCGGTCGAGTGTCGCGCCTATTTGAATGCCATCTGTAAAGGCAACTGCGGCGGGACCATCCCATGGCTCCATTAGTGCGGCATGATATTCATAGAATGCCTTACGCTCGCTATTCATTAATGGGTTGCTGGCCCAAGCTTCTGGGATAAGCATCATCATTGCGTGCATAACGCTATAACCGCCGGCGACCAATAATTCGAGTGCGTTATCAAAACAAGCCGTATCGGAAAGCCCTTCGGGAATTAAAGGCCATAATTTAGCAAGATCTTCACCGATCACGCTTGATGCCATATTAAAGCGTCTTGAGGCCATCCAGTTGACATTGCCGCGAACAGTATTAATTTCACCATTATGGCAAACCATGCGGAAAGGCTGAGCAAGACTCCATGTTGGGAATGTATTTGTCGAAAAGCGTTGGTGAACCAGTGCGAGCGCAGAAACAACTTTTTCATTGCTTAAGTCCGTATAATATTCACCGACCTGACCAGCGAGAAGCATACCTTTATAAAGCACCGTACGACTTGAACAGCTACAGGCATAATAATCTTTTGATGATTCACCCAAGTCCATAACGAAATTAGAAAGCTGTTTGCGAATAACATAAAGCTTAAGTTCAAGGTCACTCTGTGTTTTTATATTATCGCCTTGTGCGACAAACCCTTGAGCAATATATGGCTCGGTTGATTTAACATTATCGCTAAATTTTGAATTGTCCGTTGGAACTTTGCGCCAGCCTAAGAATTTTTGACCTTCTGTTTTAACCAGTTTTTCAAAAGTTTTTTTAATCTTCTCACGGCTTTTCTTTTCATGAGGTAAAAAGATCATAAGAATGCCGTATTCACCAACTTTAGGTAACTTAATTTTTAATTTTTTAGTTTCTTCACGCATAAATGCATCAGGAATTTGTAATAAAATACCCGCGCCGTCACCTGCAAGTGGGTCTGCACCAACAGCTCCGCGATGAGTAAGGTTTTCAAGGATTTGCAAGCCTTGTTTAACAATGCCGTGACTTTTTTCACCTTTGGTATTGGCTAGAAAGCCAATACCACAGCTATCATGTTCATTTTCGGGGTTATATAGCCCCTGGGCTTTTGGCAGTCCGCGACTAGTTAATGGCACCTGATGGGTCATTTTAATCTTATCCTTATTACAATAAGTATTTTTATTTCTATCAGTGTTAAATAGGCTAACTTAACAAATGCCTTCTAACACCAATAAGACCGAGTTTTTTGGATCATGTTTCCTGTATGGAAAATGGTATGTTCCTTAGCTCGGCATTTTTGTAGATAACTGCAGTCCACGGTTTAGTTAAACGGGGTTTAACCCGTGCATTACTGCAGTCTATTACTGTATCCAAGTGATATATTTACAGTCTGATTTATAAAAAAGCAACATTAAAGAACAGCAAAACAACAGAATATTTGTTTTCTTGTTAGATAAATAAAACATTATTTTAGAATATAATTTTACAAACCATGAACCAATTAGAATATTTACTTTAATGCAAACTCTATTTAAACAAGATGCTATGACCATTTCACTACCAATTTATGAAATAATTCCAAAGCTAAAAAAGATATTATCTGAAAAAGGTAGTCTTGTTTTACAAGCGCCGCCCGGCGCAGGTAAAACCACTATTGTGCCACTCGAAGTACTGAATGAAACATTGTTGGGTTCACAAAAAATTATCATGTTGGAGCCTCGGCGCCTTGCGGCACGGGCGGCGGCGAAAAGGATGGCAGATACTCTGGGCGAAAAAGTGGGTGAAACTGTTGGCTACCGTGTACGTATGGAAAGTAAGGTCGGGCCACGTACCCGCATAGAAGTGGTGACAGAAGGGGTCTTTATTCGAAAATTACAAAATGATCCGGAACTAAAGGGAATCGGACTTGTCATTTTTGATGAATTTCATGAAAGATCAATCGATACAGACCTTGGTCTTGCACTTAGTTTAGATGTTCAAGATGGGTTGCGTGAAGATTTGAAGATTATCGTCATGTCGGCCACACTTGACGGCGAGCGTGTGGCGAAACTAATTGGGGATGCGCCGGTCATTACAAGTGAAGGGCGCAGTTTTAATGTGAACCATCATTATTTGGAAAAAACAACTTCCACAAGAATAGAAAATGATATTACAGGGATTATTTTAAAAGCTCTTATGGAGCAATCAGGAAGTATATTAGTCTTTCTTCCGGGGGCTGGGGAAATTGAAAGAACGAAGAAATTATTGGAAAGTAAAAATCTAGGCCCTGATATCTTAATCTGCCCGCTTTATGGCATGATGCAATTTAAAGATCAGGACTTGGCCATTAGTCCCGCACAAAAAGGAAAACGTAAAATTGTTCTTTCAACGTCGATCGCCGAAACCAGCCTTACCATTGAAGGTATTCGCATCGTTATAGATGGGGGCCTACAAAGAAATGCCAGTTACGATGTCAGCAGTGGTATGTCGCGATTAGTAACGTCTAAATTATCGAAAGCATCCGCTGAGCAAAGAGCCGGCCGCGCCGGAAGAATTGAAGACGGTATATGTTACAGAATGTGGACCCAGGCCGCGAATAGAGCATTAAAACCATATACGGAACCAGAAATTAAAAGAGCAGACTTGGTTCCTCTCACCTTAAGTTTGGCGTTATGGGGTGTTACAGAAGCATCGGATTTAAAATGGCTTGATGCTCCCGAGCAAGCATCTTTTAATAAAAGCAAAGATCTACTTCATTCATTAGGAGCTATGGATGAAAAGGGCCGCATCACGGATCACGGAAAACTGATGGCAGGGTTTCCTATGCACCCAAGGCTAGCGCATATGGTTTTGAAGGCTCAAGAATTTAATTGTGGCCAGCTGGCCTTAAATATCGCCGCACTTCTGGAAGAACGGGATATCCTATATTTAAAACCGGATCAAAAAACTGCAGATCTTAGATTACGCCTAGAAGCTATAGAGCATGTAAAAGCGGGTGAGATACATCAAGCAAAAATGTTGGGATGTGATATAGGCGCGGCGAAAAAGATTATTAAACAAGTGAACATCTGGAAAAAATCGAACCGTATTGTGCAAGACAGTATAGATATTCAAAAAGCAGGTATATGTTTGGCTATTGCATTTCCGGACAGAATTGGCGGATTAAGATCAACAGGAAAGGGGTCATATTTACTATCGGGAGGTCGCGGAGCTAAACTAATGGACGCAGATCCACTAGTATCAGAAAAATATCTGTCTATCGGTCATTTGGACAAAGGAGATAGAGACGCGCGAATTTACCTTGCGGCTCCCGTTCAGCTTCCTGAACTTGAAGAGTGTTTTAAACATATCATTAAAAGGGAGCAAGTAATTGTATGGGAAGATAGAACACAGATTGTTAAGGCTCAAAAACAAATATTGCTCGGTCAACTCCCCTTGGCGATTTCAAAGTTAGACCAACCAAATGCAGATGACATTAAGATGGCTATGGTCGCAGGAATTAAGAAAATGGGTTTGAATTCTTTGCCGTGGGGTAAAAAGAGCACCATGTTTATGCAGAGAGTTCAGTTGGTCAATAATCATTTAGATAATGTGCTACCAGATTTTTCAGAAGAGGAATTACTTGAGTCTATTGATGTTTGGCTATTGCCGTACTTAGAAAATATTAAAAGTCGAGCAGCACTCGGGAAATTTGACCTTTATGCGATACTTAAGAACATATTGAATTGGGAGCAGCAACAAAAATTAGATAAGATGGCACCTCTTGATTTTAAAGTACCTAGCGGGTCTAAAATATCAATTGATTATCAAAGTGATCCTCCTGTGTTATCCGTTAAACTGCAAGAGATGTTTGGGGCGATAAAAACGCCGTCTATATTAGATGGGAAAGTAGCCCTCACAGTGCATTTATTATCACCTGCAAGGCGTCCTTTGCAAATCACTACAGATTTAGAAGGATTTTGGAATAATTCTTATCCTGAAATAAAAAAAGAGATGAAAGGGCGTTATCCGAAACACCCTTGGCCAGATGATCCACATATGGCTCTTGCGACAAAAAAACTCAAACCAAGAAAATAAATTTTTTTTTCGTCTCAAGACCGCAGGAATATTAACAATTCGTAAAAATTATAAAAAATGCGACATACTAGTTATTGACATTCATACTAACCCCAAATACCATATCTTGTGTTATTTGGATTTTTTAAGGGTAGGAATCAAGAAAGTGATTGTACTACAATGCTCTAGCAGAATTTATAATAATAATAAGGGTGATTTGTGTTTTAAAAAACACAATGTAGTCGCTTTAAAAAACATAACAAACGTGCTTTGAAAGTCGCTATTAGGTTCATTTTTAATGAGATCTATAGTATAAATATGGCCTTTTTGGAGTCGTTTATAAAAAAAGAATTTTGTGGCCTATTTAGAATGAATAGGGTGGATTAATGGGAGTGAAGATATTGTCAGCGTCAGTGCTAAGTGAAACCATCCAGGTCAAAGACCATTCGCGCGTAAAAACCGACGATAGCAGGGATCAATTTTTAACAGATTTTGGCAAAGCGACCTTAATCGATCGCTACCTCATGCCTGGTGAAAGTTTCCAGGATATGTTTGCGCGTGTAGCCAGTTATTACGGTGATGATGAAGCGCATTCACAGCGTCTTTATGAATATATCAGTAAGCTTTGGTTTATGCCTGCGACACCTGTATTAAGTAACGGTGGAACAAAACGCGGGCTTCCTATTTCTTGTTTTTTAAATGAAGCCAATGATAGTTTGGCGGGTATTGTTGAACTATGGAACGAAAATGTTTGGCTTGCTTCTAAGGGCGGTGGCATTGGTAGTTTTTGGGGTAATCTTCGTTCGATCGGTGAAGATGTTAGTACCAACGGTAAGACGTCTGGAATTATTCCTTTTATTCGAGTAATGGATAGTCAAACTCTGGCAATTTCTCAAGGGTCACTTCGCCGGGGTAGTGCTGCGGTATATTTGCCGATTAGTCATCCTGAAATTGAAGAATTTATTGAAATTCGTCGTCCAACAGGGGGTGACCCGAACCGTAAAGCACTTAATCTTCATCATGGTATTTCTGTATCAAACGCCTTTATGCGTGCGGTCGAAGCGGACGAGGAATGGGCATTGACCAGTCCACATGATGGTGCGGTTCAAAAAACAGTTTCAGCACGTGAATTATGGATCAGAATTTTGACAGCCCGCATTGAAACGGGCGAGCCATATATTTTAAACATTGATCATGTGAATGATGCCACACCAGAACATCATAAGCTTGCCGGACTAGCTGTAAAAACGTCTAATTTATGTTGCGAAATCACTTTACCTACGGGCATTGATCATTTGGGGAAGCAGCGTACAGCGGTTTGTTGTCTTTCATCGATTAATCTTGAAAAATATGATGAATGGAAAAATGATGAAATATTTGTCGAAGACATGATGCGTTTTCTTGATAATGTCCTCCAAGATTTCATTGATCGTGCTCCGGATAGTATGGAACGTGCGAAATATGCGGCGATGCGTGAACGCAGTGTCGGCCTTGGCGCAATGGGGTTTCATTCTTTCTTGCAAGATCGCATGATCCCGTTCGAAAGTGTTATGGCACAGGTGTGGAATAAGAAAATCTTTAAGCACATTCAAGATGGTGTTGATGCAGCGTCTGTAAAGCTTGCTAAAGAAAAAGGCGCCTGTCCTGATGCTGCTGATTATGGCATTATGGAACGCTTTTCTAATAAAACGGCAATTGCGCCAACAGCATCGATTTCTATTATTTGCGGTGGTGCAAGTCCTGGGATTGAGCCAATAGCCGCTAACAGCTTTACGCAAAAAACTTTATCTGGTTCTTTTAACGTTCGTAGTCGTGCTTTAACTAAGCTTCTTGAAGAAAAGGGCAAAAACACAAATGAAGTATGGTCAAATATTACCGTCAATGGCGGTTCTGTTCAGCATCTTGATTTCTTGGACGCTCATGAAAAGGATGTTTTCAAAACGGCGTTCGAACTTGATCAACGGTGGGTAATTGAACATTCTGCTGACCGTGCGGGCATGGTTGATCAGGCACAGTCAGTTAATATATTCTTGCCGGCTGATGTCCATAAACGTGATCTTCATCAAATTCATTTCCAGGCGTGGAAAAAAGGCGTGAAAAGCCTTTATTATTGTCGTTCTCTTTCCATTCAACGTGCGGAAAGTTCTGAAGCATCGGGTGAAAATGCGAAAGAAGAAATGATGAAAGCGATGGCAAAGGCACAAGAAGGGGCATCAGATTATGAAGAATGCCTTTCTTGTCAGTGATAAATTAATTTTAAAAA
>JABIPV010000154.1 GCA_018699075.1 Kordiimonadaceae bacterium
GTTGATTTAAGTCAGGAGCCTTTCCACTACCCCATGTCTGATACAGTTTATCGCGGAGGTCGTCTCTCTCTTTCATCCGTCCTAGAGCATGATATTCCTGAATTAATTTAGCTGTTAGACGCCAATCATTAGGATTAATTTGATGTGCCTTAGTAAAATATTTTAAAGCACCCTTATGATTTTCAATATTCTGATACAATTGACCGAGATTGGAATTCACGAATATACGGTCAGGGTCTGTTTTTAAGGTAGATAAAAACAATAGTTCGGCTTTTTCGTTATTACCTTGTCCCATATAAATCTGGGCGGAGCCTATCTGGGCCTCAATATTTTCTGGATTAACTTTCAATGCATTCTGAAACGCCATAAGAGCTCCGGATTCATCCTTTTTCATAACTAGTATTCGAGCAAGTTCATTCCGATAAGCATCAATTCCAGTATCTAGTTGAATAGCAGTTCGAAAAGATTGCTCAGCATCATCAAGCTTGCCTGTAAACATCGCCAACAATCCACTAAAAAAATGAGCTTGTGGTAATAAAGGGTTATATTTCAATGCTAAATTTAAATTTTTATTGGCTTGATCATCCAATTCTGCATAAAAATATGCACGACCCAATAATAAATATCCATCAGCATCTTTACTAACTTTCAATGACGATCCTAGAATATCTGCCTGTGAGCTTAGTTGAGCAAGTCCACTCTGTCGATCATCTCCTTGCAGCTGCTCTATTATTTTTTGCAATGTATCTATATCTTTATCGTCTGCAGTCTGAGCGAACACCTGACCAAATGACAGAATGAAAAGTACCATTAATAATAGATTTTTTTTCATCAAATGTTCCCCCTAATTAATCTAAATGAAATTTTAAGATGTTAAGATAATAGACTACATTAGTCTGAAGTGTCAATTTGTGAACAATCCCTAATCTTCCCAATTTCCAATTCTTACAAATACCATTACAAAGGCCAGACCTAAACAATCATCGGCAGTGCAACAATCGTAATCATAATTATGATTTTTCACGCTGCATATATTAATTTTTTCATGTTATAATAAATTTAGGGCTTTATTCATATCATCCAGTGCAGTTTTCAGCTGTGAACGTGGCACCGCGATGTTCATTCGCATAAAGCCATCACTTCCTGTGCCATAAAAATGACCACAATTTAAGACCACGCCGCTATTTTGGACCAACCATTCGCCCATTACCATTTCCGGTTTGACATCATTGTCTGTGTCAGTGTAACTCCATATGTCGCGCCACTTATCATAAATTTCTTTTAATTTCTTCGGATCCAGTTGGGCTATCTTTTCGGGGGAGGCAATTTTATCCTTTAATCCATTGCAATCTAACCAAGCGAAATATGTACCTTCCGGTTTTGAATATTTTATGCCGGGCATATTCCCCTGCTTATTTACATAATCTACCAGATAGTCGAAATTACCATCAACATAGTCACGGACATCATCAACCCATTCTGCCCCCTCATTATAAGCAACTTCACAGCCGATTAATCCAAATGTATTGCAGTTAGTATATAAACCACCACCCACCATTACGGCATTCATTAAATCAGTGTTTTGGGTATAAAAATAGGCGACCTTCATACTTGCTTGTCCAAAAGTCTTACTTGGCGATCTAAATGTAATACTGCTGTTTGCGTATTTCTCGCCTATTGATGCGTAGGGGGTAAATTTATTACCTTTGTTTATGAAGTCACAATGAATTTCGTCCGCTAACACGGTCACCCCATTTCGCATACAAACATCTCCTAATGCACGAAGCTCATTAGCAGTCCAGCATTCTCCTGTAGGATTGTTCGGATTACAAAGTATTAAACACTTTGTTTCGTAATCCAGCAGTTTTTCTAAATTTTCCAAATCCATATGCCAACGGCCCTTAATTTTCTTCATGGGGTTGGTAACGTTGGTCATCCCCGCTTTAGCTATAATGTGTAAAAATCCATCATAAACAGGTGTCTGCATAATAACCTTGCCTTTGTGGGGATTAAGGCCGCGCAATGCGGCGATTAAACCTGGATCTAATGCGGGAGAGGTTTCAATCCATTCTTTTTTTAAATCAAGATTATA
>JABIPV010000155.1 GCA_018699075.1 Kordiimonadaceae bacterium
ACTAATCTTTTTGCTTTGAAAATCAAATCATCGTGATATGATCAACAAATTTTTTGAGCACGGCTTCAACAAACCCTTCATCCATTGTAAATTTTTGACGGCTCCAATCACAAGATTGCCCAAGACGACGCATTTGATTAAAAATTATTCCACCAGATTCTTCTTTCCATTCCCAAACACGGTCAATGAAGCCTTCGCGGCCTAAGTCATGGCGGCGAATATTTTGCTCGTCTAACTGACGCTCAACAACCATTTGTGTGGCGATACCCGCATGATCCATTCCCGGCTGCCATAATGCATCACGGCCCCGCATACGTTCGAAACGGATAAGTATATCCTGCAATGTATGGTTAAGTGCATGGCCAATATGTAAGCTTCCTGTTACATTAGGAGGAGGCAATATAATCGTATATGGTTCCGCATCAGGCTTTTGCCCGCATTTAAAAGCACCACTGTTATCCCAGTGATCATAAATATTTTTTTCTAATTGTGAAAATTCAAACGTCTTATCAAGCATATTATTAAATCTTATTTCCAAATAAAAACAGAAGAACCACTAATATGGCCCTTCTGTGTAAAACTATAACTTCTTATCTATTTTGTCTTCTAATATTTTATGGTTTTTTTGTACGGGCCAACCTTGCGATTTCTTTTGCGACCATACGTTCTGCAAGTGGTGGTAAATTTTCTTCCAACCAGTTTTTCAACATGGGTCGTAATAATTCACGCACTAAATCTTCTAAAGTGATACCTGATCCTTGATAGCCAGTAGTTAATAGAGCAGAAAGTGCATCAAATTCACCCATAATGTTTTGTGATACTTCGTCAGATATAATGACTTCATCACCTTTTGCAGGATCAACATCATCAATATCTAGTCCGCCTGCTGCGATTTCTACTTCTGGTTCTGGTTCTGGCTCTTCTTCTTCCATGACCAGTTCTTCTTCTGGCTCATCGACGCTATCAAACATGCTGTCGATATCATCTTGAGAGGCATCTTCTAAATCATCTTCAGTCAATTCCAAAACATCCTCCTCTGGTTCAGCTTCAGGTTCAGGTTCTGGTTCTGGTTCCTGATCAGGTTTTAAATCAGTCTCTGGAGCTGGCTCGGCTTCAGCCTTAGCAGGTGCTTCCTCATCATCATCTTCCGAAATAATTCGACGAATTGATGCTAGGATTTCCTCCATGCTGGGTTCTTCTTCTTTTTCCGGTTCGCTCATTGTTTTAATTTCTCGTTTATATACTTATATTTATTTTACCATTATCGCGATTTATCTTTCTCGCTGTTTAATTATAAAAAATACTTTTTATAACCTTATTTTTCTTTATATCTGTTTTAACCCAGTTTGTTAACCATAAAAATTTTATTTAATTTCAGAAGACTATCAAAGTTTCTTAACCCATTTCATAATAAACAAAACGGCACTACAAGAATATAGTGCCGTAATATTTAACAAATTTTAAAGATTTAAGTATTTTTTTGGGACTTTTACTTTACTCAACACCAAATCCATAGAGCTTATCTTCAGCGTCATCGCTTCTACCCGCCGCATCGTAAACAGGAACTTGTAATCCCATATCACCCGCATTAAGTTTGCCCATGCTTGCAAGAAGGTTAAAAGCAGAAACCGTTCTATCTCTTATAGCGCGTGTATTTTCTACGCGCGCATCAAGTAGTTCTTGTTCCGCATCCAACACATCAAGGATAGTACGCGATCCTACATCAGCTTCTTGACGCACACCTTCGAGAGCAATTTCGTTTGCTTCTAACTGTGAAGAAGTTGAAACAATACGTGCACTTGCTTCACGGTAACTTTCCCATGCGTTGCGCACAAGTTCATGAATTTCGCGCTCCGCAGCAATGGCTTCCATGCGGAATTGGCTGCGGCGTTGTTTGGCTTGCCTTACATTTGACGCCTGAACTCCTGCTTGATAAATCGGAATTCGAAGATTGGCTTGAATGGCCTTAGCAGTCGTTTTATCACCAGGAAGAAATGTATCCCAACTTTTCGTGTAACTTGCACCGACCGTAACAGAAGGCCCTAAACCACCATATTGTTTTTTAACGTTATAATCAGCTGCAGATTCAGAGGCCAGCGCTCCAACTACAGCAGGATGATTTTCTGCCGCCATGCTAAGAGCTGCTTCTTCTGATGCCGGTAATGCAGGAATAATAATTTCCCGCTCCAATGTGCCCGGCTCATTACCAACCACACGACGATAAGCCGCACGACTTGAAGTTAAAATAGCCTCAGCACCAATTTTTTCAGATTGAGCACGAGACAAACGCGCTTTTGACTGAGCAACATCTGTTCGCGTAATTTCACCAACCTCAAAACGGTCTTCACTTGCTTGTAATTGACGTTGAAGAGCTATCACATTGTTTGTTGTAACCTGAAGGACCTCTTCATCACGAATAACATCTGAATAGGATGATACCGCAGCCATGAATACTTGCTGTTCAATATTTACCAGCTGTGCTCTGCCCGCTTCAACGTTTTTACGTGCTTCTTTGGTTCCATTTACTGTTTGAAAACTACGGAAAATAGGCTGTTCTATCGAAATACCCAATGATTTTGGTTTTGTGGTCGATGCTGAAAGGAATGAACCGGATCTATCATTATTTTGATTTGCCCATGAACCTGTTCCTACAACAGTTGGTCGCCAGCCAGATTTTGCTTGATTTACTGTTTCATCGGTAGCTCGTTGGCTTGCGCGTGCTGCTTGCAAAGTAGGATTATTTAAATAAGCCGTAATTAATGCCGAGTTTAAATCCTCCGCCTGCACAGAATGAACACTTCCCAAAAGTCCTGATAGGAAAATGGCGGTCGTAAGAATTGGTTTTCTCATATTTAATCCCTTGGTTCTCTTATTTTATTTACCAATAATATAATGGTAAAAGACTTATACTTTCTTAACATAAGAACTATTTGCCTTAAAATGTTACCAGTGTCAACTTCATGTTGCAAAATTGCGTTAAAAGCACATTTTTTTGCGGTTAAAATTCAAATTTCTTCTTTTTTTCAAATCCTGCTAGGGCTGGAGCAGCCACATCAAACAAAATTCTAACGCCTTTAATTTGATCTTTATATGTAATAAGAGCCGCACGACCGAATCCGTCTTGATTAATTACGCAAAGTATACGGCCATCTTGATTTAACTGTGCAAGAAGCTCTATTGGCACCTCATCAATCATACCGTTGATGAAAATTAAATCATATGGGCCCTGTTTAGCCAGTCCCTCTTTATGACCTGTATTAATAACAGCTACGTTATCACAATTTTCTAGTGCAAGATTCTCGGTAGCCGCATTCGCCAATGTTTCATCTTCTTCGATTGAGACAACCGCATCAACTAATTGGCTGAGAACTGCTGACGAATAACCCGTTGCTGTAGCGATATCAAGTGCAAGTTCGTCTTTATCTATATCAGCAGAACTTAGTAGTTTCGCGAGCGCAAGTGGTTCCATCAGATAACGATCATCACCAACCTTTATGATTTTATCAATATAAGCCACACCTTTACTACTTTCCGGCACAAAATTTTCTCTATTCACTTTTGAAATTGCATCAATAACATTTTCATCCGTTACATCATTGGGAAGAAGGTGGCCATCAATCATATGTTGCCTAGCAGCAGCTTGATTACTATTCTTACTGGTCATTGTCATGTAGGTAGTCCTATTTTTAAATATGATGTTTTTATAATACTATTAGAAAGCTAATTCAACAATCACCAATCATAATAATCATTATTTTATTTTACGACTTCTTCAGAACGATCGGTCGCTGTCACCGGAGCCCGCGTAATCTTGGAAATTTCGTTACGCATTTCTTCTGTCATTTCCATATCCGCAGCATCCAATGATGCTTTAATTTGTTCCACACTTCGACCACCGATAATTGGTGCAGTGATCGCAGGATGTGATTCCACCCAAGCCAACGCAAGTGTTATTGGACTAACGCCCTTATCATGGGCATAATTTGTAAATTCTTCAGCAATTTCAGCATGTATTTTATCTTGATAACGTACTTTATACATGGCCATTTTATTCAAACGCCCATCATCATTTTCTTTGCCTTTGGTTAGATACTTGCCCGTCAATACGCCTCCACCAAGCGGACTATAGGAGAACACACCAAGTCCTTCGCTCTCAGCCATTGGCAATATTTCACTTTCACATTGACGTTTTAATAAACTATACATGGGTTGAACACAGGCTATGGGGGCATAATTATACTGTTTTGTAATACCGACAGCTTTCATATATTGCCATGCAGCAAAATTACTCAGACCTATATAATTAATCTTTCCCTGACGAACAAAATCATTATATGTGGAGAGACTTTCTTCTAACGAACAATTATCATCAAAACGGTGCATGTAATAAACATCAATATAATCCGTGCCGAGCCGCTTTAAACTATCATCGAGAGCACGGATCAAATGTGTGCGATTTAGGCCCCGCCCCCAGGTTTCATGTCCACCACCGGCATAACTATCCACCGGAAAATAAGCTTTTGAAGAAATCACGACTTCTTCTCGGTGCGACTTTATAAGCCGCCCTAGTATTTCTTCAGATTGACCGCCGGCATAAAGGTTTGCGCAATCAAAAAAGTTTAATCCCTTATTACGACTTTCTGCATATATTTTACCTGCTTCAGTTTCATCCGCACCTGCACCAAATGTCATTGTACCCAGACAAAGTGAAGATACTTTAATACCTGTTGTTCCTAATTTTTTATATCTCATTTTCACCTCTGGAATGTTTAATTTATTTAATTATTGAATGTTATTACAATAACATTATAATGTACTTACATATTTACATTTATAAAAACATAATTAAAATGGGAA
>JABIPV010000299.1 GCA_018699075.1 Kordiimonadaceae bacterium
CAATGAAGATATAGGAATAGATAATGAAAGCTCTTGAAGGTATAAAAATTCTCGATTTCACACACGTACAATCCGGGCCAACATGTACTCAATTGCTCGCGTGGTTTGGGGCTGATGTAATCAAAGTTGAGCGTCCTGGTGTTGGCGATGCGACACGTAAACAACTTGTTGATGTGCCGGGTGCAGACAGTCTTTATTTCACCATGCTTAATCATAATAAAAGATCAATTGAGCTAAATTCTAAAAACGAAACGGGTAAAGAGGTTCTTACCCGTATGATTGAAGAATGTGATGTGTTGGTCGAAAATTTTGCACCAGGTGCTTTGGATAGGATGGGTTTTGGCTGGGAACGCATTCAGGAAATTAACCCACGTATCATCATGGCATCAATTAAAGGCTTCGGTCCCGGTGAATATGAAGACTGTAAAGTTTATGAAAATATTGCACAATGTGCGGGTGGCTCTGCTTCTACGACCGGTTTTCGTGATGGACCACCTTTGGTGACAGGCGCACAGATTGGTGATTCCGGAACAGGGTTACATTTATGTCTGGGTATCGTTACAGCACTATTCCAACGGGAAAAATCTGGCCGCGGTCAGAAAGTTACTTCAGCGATGCAGGATTCTGTATTGAACCTTGCGCGGGTAAAGCTTCGTGATCAACAACGCCTTGCGGTCGGTCCACTGGATGAATATTCGCAGCACGGCGAAGGCATCCCATTTGGCAAAGCCGTTCCGCGTGCCGGCAATGACAGTGGTGGCGGACAACCGGGCCGTATTTTAAAATGTCTGGGTTGGGAACAGGATCCTGACGCCTATACCTATTTTATTATTCAGGCAGCGGTCTGGAAAAATGTCTGTGACGTGATTGGTGAACCGGATTGGAAAACTGCAGAAGGATTTGCCAAACCACCGGAACGTTTGGATAAACTAAATATGATTTTTGAACGCATAGAACAGTGGACAATGACCAAAACCAAATTTGAAGTGATGGATATTTGTAATCCAGTTAATATTCCTGTTGGTCCGATATTATCCATGAAAGAAATTTCAGAAGACCAAGGCCTTTATGATACGGGTACACTGGTAAAAGTGCCTCATCCTGAGCGTGGTGAATATATTTCTGTTGGTTGTCCAATTAAACTATCGGATAGTTCAGTTGAAGTGGAACGTTCACCACTATTAGGTGAACATACAAAAGAGGTTTTGGAACAAGTACTAGGTTATTCAGGCGATGAACTGGCGCGTGTTATCGCGTCTGGTGCCGTAGGGGAGGTTAGCTAATGCGCATAATTGTTATGGGCCAGCAGGCATTCGGAAAGGATGCTTTGGAAACATTGCTGGATGCAGGCACTGATGAAGTGGTGGCTGTTTACTGTGAACCGGATAAAGAGGGTAAACCCGTTGATCCTATTAAAGAATTTGCACTAGAGAAAGGTCTACCTGTTCATCAACCTGCCAATTTCAATGATCAAGATACATTAACAACTTTGGCATCGTTTGACGCCGATTTGATGATAATGGCCTTTGTAAATGTATTTGTGCCGGAAGCTGCACGGGATACACCTAAAATGGGATCGATTTGTTTTCATCCTAGCTTACTGCCGAAATACCGCGGGCCATCGGCTGTTAATTGGCCGATTATCATGGGCGATACGACGTCTGGTTATAGTTGGTTTTATCCATCTGATGGACTTGATGAAGGTGATTGTTTATTGCAGTGGGAATGCCCACTTGACCCTGATGATACGGTAATTAATCTCTATTTTAAAAAAATCTATCCTTCGGCGGTGAGTTCGGTACTACAGGTATGTGAATTATTTCGTTCAGGCAATCCGCCAAGGATCGTCGCTGATGAAAGCCAGGCAAGTTATGAACGCCGCTGCTTAAAAAAGCATGCACATATTGATTGGCATAAACCGGTTGCTCAAGTTTACAATCTAATTCGTGGTACAAATCCATCACCTGGTGCGTGGACGACACTTAATGGTGTTGAAGTGAGCATTTATAACAGCCAACGCGTTGATGGTGACGGTATTTCAGGACGCATAATGGATATTTCAGAAGAGGGTGTAACGGTACAGTGTATTGGTGGGCGAATTCTGATACAAAGAGTGAAACCGAGTGAAGGTGCAAAACAACCAGCATCTGAATGGGCCGAAGCGATTAACTTGAAAATAAAAGATAACATTGGGAACTAACACGATGGCATATAAAACAGATATACAAATTGCACGCGAAGCTACGAAATTACCAATTCAAGAAATTGGCGCAAAGCTTGGCATCCCTTCCGACGATTTACTGCCCTTTGGACATGATAAAGCAAAAGTGTCTGCGGAGTTTATTAAAGCTCAAGAAGGCAAAGAAGACGGCAAATTAATTTTGGTTACTGCGATAACCCCTACACCAGCAGGTGAGGGTAAAACCACAACAACAGTTGGGCTTGCTGATGGATTGAATGCAATCGGCAAACAAGCGACGATTTGTATACGTGAAGCTTCCTTAGGTCCATGCTTCGGAATGAAGGGCGGGGCGGCCGGTGGCGGTCATGCGCAAGTCATTCCAATGGAAGACATGAACCTGCATTTTACAGGTGATTTTCACGCAATCACATCTGCACATAGTTTACTTTCTGCCATGATTGATAATCATATTTATTGGGGTAATGACTTAAGAATTGACCAACGCCGTGTTGTATGGCGCCGTGTTGTAGACATGAATGACCGCGCACTTCGTGATATTGTTACTTCGTTAGGGGGTATTGCAAACGGTTTCCCACGTCAATCCGGCTTTGATATTACGGTGGCTTCAGAAGTTATGGCGATCTTGTGTCTGGCAAATGATCTTGATGATTTACAAAAACGTTTGGGTGATATTATTGTTGCCTATACCCGTGACCGTGAGCCTATTTATTGCCGCGATATTAAAGCTGACGGTGCCATGACCGTGTTATTACAACAAGCTATGCAGCCAAATCTGGTTCAGACACTGGAAA
>JABIPV010000300.1 GCA_018699075.1 Kordiimonadaceae bacterium
CGTACCCTTTTTTATTTTATATATGCAAATTAAAGGATTCGTCGAATAAGTAAAGTTCATATTTTGTTCTTTCTTTCAATATGTTGTAATTTGGGCATAAAAAGACTTTGCGTGGAGCACATTTCGTAGCTATTGTAATCGCAAATAGATTCGAATTTAATAAAAGGGAATGGCATGGCCGGAAGTGTAAATAAAGTTATTTTGATCGGAAATTTGGGAAAAGATCCTGAAGTTCGCAACACACAAGCAGGCGCACCTGTTGTGCAGCTTAGTATTGCGACATCAGACACGTGGAAAGATCGCCAAACAGGCGAACGTAAAGAGCGTACTGAATGGCACAGAGTTGTAATCTTTAACGAGCATCTTTGTAAAGTTGCTGAAAACTACCTTAAAAAAGGAGCAAAAGTTTACGTTGAAGGCGCACTTCAAACCCGTAAGTGGACAGACCAAAGTGGTGTTGATAAATATACTACAGAAGTGGTTCTACAGAAATTTAACGGTGAACTGACCATGCTAGACAGCCGCAACGAAGGCGGCGGCTACGGCGGCGGCGATAGCGGCGGTTTTAACCAAGGCGGTGGTGACGCAGGCGGAGGCAGCAGCTTCGGTCAAGGCGGCGGAGGCGGATCAGCCCCAGCCGGCGGCGGCTCATCAGATTTTGATGATGAAATCCCGTTTTAGAGAATAAATAAAAGCCTCGTTGAAAGACGGGGCTTTTTTATTGGGGAAAGAACTTCAATATGAGACTTACAAGGAAGAATATCTTAAATTATCAAAATGCTATAATTGATGTTAGTTTCAACAAACTCATTTCATTTTTTTACAAAAATTATTTTATATTAAGATTAAACTATGCCAGATAATCCTGTAATTACTCCTTCAGATATAACAAAAAATATGATTATTAATAGATCGAATGTTCAAGATAAAGTATACTTAAATTTTGAAAAAATAACTGATCATTTAAAAAAACAGCTTTCAGAAATTGAGTCTAGTAAGAATGATATGCCAAGTTTGAGTTATCCGTGTTCTGTAGAATTTTATAATGGAGAAATAATAGAGAACGCCATATTACATAATATGGATGAGTACTTGAAACAAGGGGGTATTTTATATTCTAGAGAGGTATTCGCTGATGATGAAAATAAAATAAGCCAGATTAAACGAATTTTTCCTTCAAAGAATAGATTGCCAATTAAATTTTCAAAAGAGGTGCATACTTATTGTGAGACAGGTATGGGTTATCTATTTTTCTATTTTCTTTTTGATGATGGAAGCGAGAAGTTAGTAGTTGGTGGTTCGGCAGCAAATTTTTATGATCTACCTGAGGGGTATGATCTGAAAAATATTGTTGGTGTTAGACAGTTTAATCGTGAAAAAGACAAGAGGACCGATGATAATATTGAGCCAAGCAATGTTGCTATCTTTAGATATAGAGAAAGTACAAAAAGGCCAAGCTCAGGTAATCCTTTTTATGAATTATCTGAGTAATTGATTATACGGTTATGTTGCATTGATTTACCTCTTTCTAAATCTAATAAACTTTTATTAATAACGGGATAGCTATATCCGTCATCCTCGTGCACGCGGGGATCCATCTTGTTACTTTATAGGTTTATCCATTTTGGAATGGATCCCCGCGTTCGCGAGGATGACGGAGAAGGGGCTCTGTTGTCATCCTCGACTTGATCGGGGTTCCATCGTTGCTACAGTGTGGTTTTTTTAATATAAATAATGAGTATAAGTGACTGTTTTACAATGATTATTTTTAAGAATTAATTCATGCGATTTTAATTCAAAAAAAACCTCATTTTTGCCCACCAATTACTTGCTATGACCCTCAATATTTTGTATAAATTTGAGGTCTGATTTACCATATGTTGTGTCTATCAGAATATAGGGTAAAATTAATAGTTTTAAGAATTCAAAAAGGGCCAAATATTGACCGATAATACTGTAGCTGACGCGCCAGATTCGAGCATTTCTAATATTACAATTGAAGAGGAAATGAAAACCTCGTACCTCGATTACGCCATGAGCGTGATTGTTTCTCGTGCGCTTCCGGATATTAGGGATGGTTTGAAACCTGTTCATCGCCGTATTTTATATTCCATGTATGAAAATAACTATGACTGGACCAAACCATACCGTAAATCAGCCCGTGTGGTCGGTGATGTGATGGGTAAATATCATCCGCATGGTGATAGTGCTATTTATGATGCTATGGTTCGTATGGCGCAGGACTTTTCATTGCGTCTGCCCCTTATTGATGGTCAAGGTAACTTCGGTTCTATGGATGGTGATCCTCCGGCGGCGATGCGTTATACAGAAGCACGTATGGCTAAAACGGCCAGTGGTCTACTGGAAGATATTGATCTAGACACGGTATCATTCCAAGCCAACTATGATGAAAGCGAACACGAACCAACTGTACTTCCTGCGCGTTTTCCAAACCTTTTGGTTAATGGTGCCAGCGGTATTGCTGTTGGTATGGCGACAAACATTCCGCCACATAACCTTGGTGAAGTGTTGGATGCCTGCTGTGCTTATGTGGACAATCCTGAAATTAGTATTGAAGAGCTAGTTGAAATCGTGCCTGGTCCTGATTTTCCAACCGGTGGCCTTATCATGGGCGGTGCTGGTGCGCGTAGTGCTGAACTGACGGGGCGTGGCTCTATTGTTATGCGTGGACGTACTCATTTTGAAGAACCGCGTCCGGGCCGTGAAGCAATTATCATTACGGAAGTACCTTTTCAGGTTAATAAATCACGTATGATCGAAAATATTGCGGATTGTGCGCGTAATAAACGCATCGAAGGCATTTCCGATATTCGTGACGAAAGTGACCGTGACGGCGTGCGTGTTGTTGTTGAAGTGAAGCGCGATGCAGTGGCCGATGTGGTGCTCAACCAATTGTTCCGTTATACGCCGCTACAAACAAGCTTTGGTGCCAATGTTCTTGCACTAAGTGGTGGTCGCCCACAAGTATTAAACCTTTATGATATTATTTCGCAGTTTATACGTTTCCGTGAAGAAGTGATAACGCGCCGTACAAAATTTAAATTGGCTAAAGCCCGTGACCGGGCTCATCTGTTGGTGGGGCTTGTGATTGCGGTTAATAATCTTGATAAAATTGTAGCGATGATCCGTAAATCCCCAAATCCTGCGGAAGCGCGTGCGTCTTTGCTAGCGGAAGATTGGGATGCGGTTGATGTAGCTGGTTATATTGAGCTTATCAATGAGCCGGGCCGGATGATCGTTGACGGAAAATATAAACTTTCCGAAAAACAAGTTCGTGCCATCTTGGAACTTCGTTTACATCGTCTTACGGCCCTTGGTCGTGATGATCTAGGTGGAGAGCTAAAGGAACTTTCTGAAAAAATTGAAGACTTTATTGATATTCTTAGAAGTCGTGAACGCCTTTATTCAATTATGCGTGAAGAGTTTGTGGCGTATCGCCAAGAGTTCGCTAACCCAAGACGTTCTGAATTCGCCGCTGATGCATTTGGGTTTGAAGATGAAGACCTGATCCAGCAAGAAGATATGGTTGTGACGGTTACAACAACAGGTTACATCAAACGTGTTGCCCTTGATACCTACCGCGCACAACGTCGCGGTGGTAAAGGCCGTAGTGGTATGACCACCAAAGAAGAAGACATCTTAAGTAATGTGTTTGTATCTAATACTCACGTGCCGATTTTATTCTTCAGTGACTTTGGCCAAGTTTATAAGTTGAAAGTTTGGAAACTGCCACTTGGGTCACCAACATCAAAAGGTAAGGCGTTGATTAATCTTCTGCCTTTGGCACAGGGCGAAACCATTTCGACCATTTTGCCACTTCCGGAAGATGAAGATAGTTGGGGTGATTTACACGCAATTTTTTCTACATCAAAAGGTAACGTCAGAAGAAACCTGCTTTCTGATTTCTCAAACGTACGTTCCAATGGTAAAATTGCCATTCGTCTTTCGGAAGGCGACCGTTTAGTCGGCGTTGCTGCCTGTTCAGAAGAAGATGATGTTCTTATCGCCGCAAAAGGCGGAAAATGTATCCGCTTCCCGGCAACAAAAGTGCGTCTATTTAAAGGGCGTAATTCTGATGGTGTGCGCGGCATCAAACTTGTCGAAGGGGACGAAGTGGTTTCCATGTCGATCCTTCACCATGTGAATATGGAACAGGAACAAAAAGTTGCTTATCTTAAATATGCCGCCGCGAAAAGACGCGGTGAAGAACCTGAAGCACCGAGTAATATTGATGCAGATCGTTTGGTTGCTCTCGAAGAACGAGAAGAGTTCATTTTGAGTATTACTGTCAATGGTTACGGTAAGCGCACGTCATCATATGAGTACCGTGTTACGGGCCGTGGCGGTAGTGGTATTATTAATATTGAAACATCGGAACGTAATGGTGATGTGATTGCCGCTTTCCCGATTGATGTACTAGATCAATTGATGATGGTGACTGATGCGGGACGCTTAATAAGGGTACCTGTTCATGATGTTCGTATTGCGGGACGTAATACACAGGGCGTGACACTGTTTAAAGTTGGGGATGAGGAACATATAGTTTCTGTTGACCGCATCCAAGAAACAGAGGAAGATGAAGCAGAAGACGGTGAAGAAGGCGAAGAAGGTAGCCAAGAAGTAGATGCTGCCGATGAGACTACACCGACAGATGCCGAAACAACTGATACGGAGTAATGATGTCTACTCATAAACGAATAGGACTATATCCGGGAACTTTTGATCCAATAACCCTCGGTCATTTGGATATAATTGAAAGAAGTGCGGGACTTGTAGATAAATTGGTGCTTGGTGTATCGATTAATCCCGCAAAAAACCCGCTTTTTTCAATTGAAGAACGAATTGCCATGGTTGAGCGAGAAACAGCCCATATCTCGGAAGATAATGATGTCGTGATCGAGGTCCTTAGTTTTGACACATTATTGATGAATTTTGTTGAAGAAATTGATGCTTCAATTATTATTCGTGGCCTTCGTGCTGTGTCAGATTTTGAATATGAGTTTCAAATGACGGCAATGAATTACCAATTGAATTCAGATGTGGAAACAGTATTTTTAATGGCGGATCCATCATTACAAGCAATTGCATCGAAACTGGTTAAAGAAATAGCCCATTATGATGGTGATATCCGTAAATTTGTAACACCAACCATATGTGACGATGTTTTACGAAAACTCGGAAAAAAATAATCTAAATTACAGGACTTTTAAATATGAAAATCGGTTATATGCCTTTACTCGCTTTTTTAATTATCTTTCTAATGCCTACAATATCATCTGCCCAACAAACCGCAGAATTGGATTTGGAAAACACCATTTACCTCGAACTGGAAACAGGCCGTGTGGTGATAAAATTACTTCCGGAAGTGGCACCAAATCATGTGGCACGCATTAAAAAACTAAGTCGTGAAAAATTTTACGATGGTTTAAAATTTCATCGTGTAATCGAAGGGTTTATGGCGCAGACAGGCGACCCGCGTGGTACGGGTGAAGGTATTGATTACGAAACTTTAGATGCAGAGTTTTCCGATACGCCCCATTATAAAGGTATGGTCTCAATGGCTAGAACCGATGATCCAAACAGTGCGGGAACGCAGTTCTTCATATGCCTAGCATATTCACCGCATCTTGATGGCCTATATTCAGTTTGGGGCGAAGTTGTTGCTGGCATGAGGTATGTGGATAAAATTAAAATAGGTGAATATCCTACCCTCACTGACCCAGACATAATTGTGACTATGCGCGTTGCCGCAGATGTCGAAGAATAATCGTTGAGTTTCAACGAAAAAAATAAACGCTATAAATAAACTTAAGGATTAATAATGGATTTAGAAAACACACTTTACTTAGACCTAGAAGCTGGGCGAGTAGTGATTGAATTATATAATGACGTAGCACCTAATCATGTGACACGTATTAAAGAGCTAGCCCGCAGTGGGTTTTATGATGGCATCACATTTCACCGTGTAATTGATGGCTTTATGGCCCAAGGTGGTGATCCAGATGGTACAGGAATGGGCGGATCCGGTCAAAAAATTGAGGCTGAATTTAATGATCGTCCGCATGTGCGTGGAACAGCATCAATGGCCCGTTCACAAGACCCTAATAGTGGTGATAGTCAATTTTTCATCTGTTTCGGTGATGCTGGTTTCTTGGATGGTCAATACACAGCTTGGGGTCAAGTATCAGAAGGTATGGAATATGTTGACGGCCTAAAGCGTGGTGAAGGAATGGATTTCTCAATGAACGGCGATCCTGATAAAATTGTTAAAATGCAAGTGGCCGCCGACGCCAAGTAATGGTCACTTATGAAAGTTGATCTTTTTGATTTTGAGCTACCAAAAGAGCTCATCGCAATTCGCCCCGCACCTTCACGTGACGGGGCGCGTTTGCTTGTGGTGAATGGAAATAATATTTCTGATAAAGCAGTAACGCAATTAAGTGATTATGCTTCATCCGGTGATTTGATGATCTTTAATGA
>JABIPV010000159.1 GCA_018699075.1 Kordiimonadaceae bacterium
CAGAAGCATCCGGGTTTTTCAATAAAGTAAAAGAACTTTGGGAAGATTTAACATAATAAAAGGGCAAAAACTGTTTTTTCACCCTTCATTCAATAATTATGACTTTTATTCAGATAAATAATCTGCCTGACGATCCATTTTATCAAGAAAACTATTCATAAAGTTTACTTCTTCGCCATCAACACAGGCCATTAATTCTCTAATCCAAAGCCCGTGCTTTTCCATAGCAAGTTTCAGTTTATCTCTACCTTCTTGTGTTAAAGTAACACTATAAATGCGTCGGTCCGCAGGAAGCGACTTCTTTTCAACCAAACCATCTGATTGTAAGCGCGCAGTCATACCTGTCATATTCGCATTTGATACGAGTAATTCCTTAGATAAGTTACTCATGGTAATCTCACCATCATTAGCGCGATCAATGACTACCAACACTTCGTATTTTGCTAAAGATAATGAAAATTCTTGTTTCATGCGGCGGTTTAATTCCTGCATAAGTCGACTGCTATTTCCGATCATACGATTCATAAGTTTCGTTTTTTGACAAGATCCACTGTCTACTAACTTCTCTTCCATTTAACTATTCTCCCTGCACTCAAACTAAGTAATATCATATATTAATAAATTAATTTATTATGTAAGAGTTGCACATATAAAACCTGATTAATTTGTTATCATTATAACATCAACTCTAACAATGACTTAACTACACGATAACGTAACATTAGTCATTGACATAGATCATGGATTTAAAATACATCATTTAAAAATAACCCTTTAAAGTTTTCTTCTATACACAAAGTGTTAAATATATTAAATAAAACAGTATGATAACCGAATTAATAGTTTTCAATTGAGATTTTTAATCAGCAAAGAAAGACCTGCAAGTTTTACAGATAATTATTTAACGATGTCATTGAAATAAAAAAATAGGAACTAAAGAGCTTCGATCACTGTGGTTGGCGTTAATATTTGTGGCAATATGTCTGGATTATTTAACCGCCGCCCCTCAGGAAAGTATAAATAAAGAGGCACTCCAATGCGGCCATAGCTTTGTAATGTTTTGGTAATGTCCGGATTTTGGTTGGTCCAATCCCCCACCATCAGTGTGACATTATTTTCCACAAAAGCTTCTTGTACTTCACTTTGTGACAGCGCAACACGTTCATTTAATTTACACGTAACGCACCAATCCGCGGTGAAATACACAAATACAGCTTGATCCTGAATTAATAAATTCTGCAACGCATCAGAGCTAAACGCAATGGCATTTGAGCTTTCATCCTTTAATGCTGTGGATTGCTTCATATTTGAAAGGTAAAATCCTGAATATATAACCCCGATCACACAAATTACAGAAACCACTTTCCAAGTAATATTTGTCTTTGACATTCCCCATAATGCAAATCCAAGCAATAAACTGGCTGCAACACCAATTGCCAAAGCATCCACACCTGCTTGATTACCCAATATCCAGAATAGCCATAAAGCCGTCGCGAACATTGGAAACCCAAGTATCGTCCGCATGGTTTCCATCCACGCACCTGGGCGCGGTAAAATATTTCTAAACACGGGTACAAAACAGAGTAACAAATACGGAAATGCGAGGCCAAATCCAAGCATTAAAAAGACGGACATCCCTATAACCCCGCCTTTTACAAATGCAAAACCAAGCGCCCCCGCCATAAATGGTGCCGTGCAAGGGGTCGCAACCACAACTGCAAGAAACCCTGTAAAGAATGTCGAACGGCGTTTCTTACTCACTGACCCTTCACTAACAAGCCCTTGTCCAAGCCCCATTAGACTGCTACCGAATTCAAATACGCCTAATAAATTAAGGCCAATGGCAACCATCAAAAGACCGAGCGTGAAATTAATCACAGGCATTTGCATATGAAACCCCCAACCAATCGATAAAGAGCTCACCACAGCACCAATAAGACCAAAACAGATCAATACACCCGCCGTATAAAGAAGGCCGCTTAAACGCACCTCTTTCGGGTCTTTACCACTAAGTTCGACCACACTCATGGCTTTTAAACTTAAAATTGGAAACACGCACGGCATTAAGTTGAGTATCAACCCACCTAGAAAGGCAAATCCAAGCGCAGTGACAATTCCTAAATCCGTCAAAGGTGAAGTACTTTCCTGAACACGGACCTCTGCTACTGGAATAAGCGATTTTTGCGCGACGATAGAAAAAGCCTTATCCTGACCATCGCCCGTCTTAAAGCTTAAAACAAATTCAAACTGATCTTCATCACTATAACCATAGGCATTTTTAAAACGTCCGACGATATTGCCATCAATAAATGATAAATCCTGATAATATTGATTTTCCATCATGCCAATAGTGCGGGGAAATAAATATGCACTTTCGATCACTGGATATTGATCCGGTATTTTGCTTATAATGGTGAAGTTTTCACCGTCCGTATGAAACTGGCTTGGCCAGTTTGCTTCGTCCGGCGTATCTTCTTGTGCCGCTTTTAAGAGCATTTCACCACGGTCATCGATCACATTTTCACCAATTAAAACCGTATGGCTTATTTGCGCCTCTTGCGGAACACATAAAACATCTGAACAGGTAAGCCAAAATGCATCACCCGCGAGTGTTAATTGCGAACTTTCAAAATTATCTGGCGTTTTCACTTCTGCGGTTACGGTAACTTTACCGTCATACCCGTAAGAAACTATTTCTTCAAACGGTATAAGATGCGGTGTCGAAAACTGTAATTCACCGACCTCAACCCCTTCTGGCAAATCCCAGGCCACCTCTAGCTTAAGTCCTGCATCGCCGGGGTTTACCCAGTAAGCATGCCAGCCTTCATTAGGCTCAAGTTCAATGACTATATTAAAGCTATCCCCGGCCTTTATTGAGCTGTGATCCGATAGCAATTCGATCTTTGATAAATCAGTGATCACCACCTGTGCAGAAGCCATGCCCACATAGGACAATAAGAATACAAATAATATAGATATCAAGATTCGAATGTTCATGTTCCTTCCCTACACCCTTTTACAGGGGCCGAGCAAGTAAATTTCTTGCCTGTACATACACTTAATTAATATTCATTCCTACCATATGCTAAATCAATAATACTGGGAATGAATATGAATTTGTCGAAATCTATATTCGTGATGCATGGAATTGACAGTCGAAGACCCCAATTGGAAATTAAAAATTTTAATGCGCCGCTTTAAACTGCCCGCTTGGTTTAAAATGAACCAAATAATTTGGCACGATGGCCTCAACAGGCGTTGGATTAACCCCTAGGTCTTCTAAACCCGCACCACTAGCCACATTGTCAACTTCCATTGAACGGATCTGATCCATTGTCACCATCGGGTTTGGCAACATTCCAAGGAAAAATGCTTTAAAATAAGCAATTTGTATTGGAACCGGAATAAGCAACACATCTTGTTCTGTAACCTTATTTACCATTTCAAGAAGTTCACGGAAGCTATAAACTTTTGGCCCGCCCAGCTCGTATGTTTTACCCGCAGCTTTATCACTGCTGAGAATATTTTCAATTGCCGTTGCTACATCCCCCACATAAACAGGTTGGAATTTCGTATCACCGCAAATCACAGGCAACATGCGGAACATTTTGGCAAAGGCCGCGAACTTATTAAAGAAGTTATCATCTGGTCCAAAAATAATGCTAGGGCGAATGATAGTCGCGCCGGGGAAGTTTTCTTTCACCAACGCTTCACCTGCCGCTTTTGAACGGGAATATTTTGACGCCGCTTCATCGTCTGCACCGATTGAGGAAAGATGAACCAGTTTATCTACACCCATCTGCGTCGATACTTCAGCAATAAGGCCGGCACCATCAACATGAACTTTTTGAAAGCTCTGTTTACCACTTTCATATAACACGCCAACCAAATTGATCACGATATCCGAACCACGTACCGCCGCCACAACAGAGGCCTTATTGCGGGTATTCGCTTGGGCAATATGAATTTGACCAAGATCACCAAGCGGCTTCACGAATAACGCATTATTAGGATGACGTACAGCCACACGAACACGGTATCCTGCTTTTGCAAGATGCTGCACCAGTGTCTTACCAATAAATCCTGAACCACCAAAAATAGTAACAAGCTTGCCGTTCATATTAAGCCTCCAATTAAAAATAATTACGCCCTATTTTAGACGGTTTTAATGTCCCGCGTCTAGTGACTTTAATAATTAAATTTAATTTTCCCTACCACCGCCATTAATACTTCTTATGGCCTCTTCGGCAATCTTACCCGCATCTAGTTCAGGGATATTATCTAGTCCCTCCATCACTTGTTTGATGATCACCTCTTTGTCTATTTTTGCAGCGATTTCTATGGACTTAATGGCGTTGATATAAATTTTTTCTATATCTATCGGTTTAATGTTTTTTATGGCGTTTTGAACGATTATTTCTATCTTTTCTGCGTCCATACCGGGGGCGTTTTTAAGACCTTCCCTCATTTCCGCTTCGATTATGACCACATCGATCTCTTCTACATCTTTTAATGATTCTCGTACTTCTTGACCGATTTTTTCATAATCTAGTTCCGGCATATTTTCTAGTTCTGCAATAACTTCTGCACGAATGGCTTCTCTGTCAATTGGTGGCATATTTTCTAAATCACGTTTCACGTCGGCACGAATTTCATCTTCCTCTTCTTTGGTCAGCTTTCTTACATCGCTTTCTTGGGCCAATGCTAAATTGTCATCCGTAATTGATAATCGTGGCGACAGCAGGCCTATGGTCATAATTGCCACCAAAATGACGCTGATATATTTAAGTGTTCTGTTGACGTTTGGAACCAGTGATTTCTTTTCATCCATTAAACGCGTAACGCGCTTGCTAAGTGATGATTGATTTTTATATGCACCCATGGCTAATATATTCTCCTTGTTGGTTATAATCTCACGTGCGCCTGTGAGGAGTGATTTTGCGTATAACAATTGATCACCACACAGAACCGCCGCCCTGTCATCGCAGGCTTTTTCTCTTTCTTCTGAAATTTGTTTTGCAGCAAAATACATCAGTGGATTCCACCAATATAAAGCCAGTATCAATATTTCGATTAAATAGAAGACATTGTCATGACGTTTGATATGGGCGAGTTCATGAAACAGCAGTGGATTTAATACCCGCGGCTCCATTTGGCGAGTAAATTTTAAGGGCACCAATACGGTTGGCCTTAATATCCCCAACGCCATAGGGCCATCGACTTCAGCACTCACATTAATTTCAACATTTTTAGGCCAGTTTGGCGGCGTATTGCCGTTCCATGCCGTTGCCGACCTGCGCAGTGTTGCCGCCGAATGTCCTGCTTTAATCAGGAGTAGTAAACTAACGAGGGAACCAGCTCCCCAGATGATTAAAAACCAAGGAAGGTAAAGACTTTCCACGATTTCTACAGCCGTCACTGGCGTTTGGATAGCCGCAATAGCCTCTAAATTCTGAACTGGGTTTTGTGCAGATAGCAATTGAATATCGATACCCTGCCCCGGCATAAATGCCATCATTGGAAGCATCGCGAGACAAATCAGCGTCGCGGTCCAGCTCCATGATTTTTCTTCAGGAGTAGTTTTTTTAAACATTTTAAAAACCACGCTTATAATAAGAAGCACAATAATGCTTTGCCATAAGCTTACCCCGGCCAAGAAACTAATCTGTTGATTTAATTCAATCACCCGTTTCTCCTCTTTTATCAATCGCCGCATCAATCGCGGCTTCCAAAATCGAGAGCTCATCCGCCTCTATATCGCTGTCTTTAAGAAGATGTTGTGCGAGTGCCGACGTAGACCCGCCGAATACACTGCCGACCAAATGTTTGAGCGCCTGATTGCGCGCTTCCGCACGGCTAAGCAGTGGTCGGTAACTAAACGCGCGGCCGTTTTTGATCTGTTCGACAAAACCCTTATCTTTTAAAATACCAAGGAATGTTTGAACCGTGGTGTAAGCCTGCTCTTTATCTTGGGAAATAGCATCCATCACCTCACGCACACTGGCTTCGCCCAGTTGCCATAAGACTTCCATGATCCTGTTTTCGGCTTCGGTTAACGTTGATGAAGGGCGTCTTGCCATACTTTTATCCTTAAGTGAGTCGATCTACTAATTATTTAGGAGATAAAAACAAAAGTCAAGAATTAAATACTAATTAATTAGGAGTTGTTATAAAGGTCGCGCAGATTTCAAATAATCATCATGAACATATTGGCGTGGACTATCCCCACTAATATTCCACATGGTGCGGGTTTGGGTTTCCAAACCACCCAAGTAAAAATGGAGCCCTTCATTGGGCACCGCGTCTGACGTACAAATGGCATGTACCGCGTCGATCTCCATATCCACCACCGCAGGCGCGGTTGCAGTTACACGGGTACGTTCTTTAATATTTTCGCCCACGCGATCATAAAATACATGGGTCTCAGTTCCCCTATAAAGGGCAGAAATAGCAACCATGCCATGTTCATGCGGCGGATATAATATCCCCGGTGGGGTCGCGATATAATACACCGTCAAATCATTATCCGCGTAAAGTAAAACTTCTTCACAATCAAAATTCGGCATCGCTTCAATGATCGCTTCTGGCTCCTTAGTCATTTTATTAAGTAAAGAAATTATTGCTTTTAGTTCGTTTTCATTATGCAATTCTCTTACTTGGCCAATTACTTTTTTCAAGGCAACGCCCAACTCAATTTTATACATTATTCTTCCAACTCTTCTAGGGCCATTTTCTTCAAGGAAACTTTATCAATCTTACCAATCGGCAACATTGGTAAGGGGAACATAAAAATAAATCGTTTTGGAATTTTATAATTGACCATTTCACCGCGGCACCAATGTTTTAATTTTTCATCATTAAGCTCAGTTCCCGGTTTGGCCATTATGTAAGCCCAACCAACTTGTTCAAAAACTTCATCATCAATATCAATCACTGCTGACATGATAATATCTGGATGACTATCAAGTGTTTGTTCAATTTCAAGCGGGTATATATTCTCCCCACCTGAAACAAACATTTCGCTAATGCGGCTGGTAAATTCAATATTACCGTCTTTACGCATATTGCCAATATCACCTGTTTTATACCATCCATCCTTGGTAAACGCGGCTTTGGTTGCTTGTTGGTTATTCAAGTAACCTGTCATGGAATATTCTGGTCTGATCTGTAGCTCACCTGTGTCACCAGCCGCGCACACGGTTTCGTCGTTGGCAATCCTAACTTCGCCATTCGGACCCGGCTTACCAATGGTTTTGGACATCACTTCCACACTGCTATCATTTATGGTCGCGAAAGTAACCGACGCGCTGCTTTCTGTGGTGCCATATGTTGAGCCAAGGTTACATTTTGAATTATATAAAATCTCAACCATATCTTCGCTCATCTTCGCACCGGACCAAAGTATCCAATCCAGTTTTTGATAAAGTTCCATGGAAAATTTTGGATGCTGCATCAGCATCATATGCATGGCTGGTACTGCACCTACCATATTAATTTTATCATTTATCATCGCTTCAATAAATTCATCCGGTGAAAACCGTTCGGTCAAAATAACCTTACCTCCAGAAACAATTGTAAAAAGCGGTAAAACAATGATACCACCCACATGAGTAATTGGTAGGGGACATAATAAGACAGGATAAGGATCAACCGGAAAATAATCTCTTTGGATTAAGGCTCTTTTTAAAATGGCCTTCTGTGGTAATAGAACGCCTTTAGGCTTGCCACTTGATCCTGACGTGTAGATAAGCATGCCATCTGTTTTATCGGTTACAGAATTTACGACTTCCTTATACCCGGCTTCGTCATCTGCGCAAAAATCACTATTCACCCAACTTTCAAACCCAGTATCATAGGCACCTGTGCCATCAAAACCGATAAATTTCTCTATATTTGGATATTCACTTCTCAAACTGTCAATATCTGGACCGTAATCGCGGCCGTCTAAACTCTCAATCCCGAACAACATTGTTGGTTTACTATCGCCGATGACATGACGCATTTCTCTAAGTTGATATTTTGGATTTACACCAAGCCATAAAATACCCAAGCGCGCCGCGGCAAAAAAAGTCGTTAAAATTTCAATCCGTTGCGCCGATAATACGGCGACGCATGATCCTTTACGAAGTCCATTTGCATACATCGCGTGGGCACATTTATCAACAGCCGCTGCAAACGCCGCATAGGTATATGACTTTCCCCGGCATTCAACCACAACATGATCCGGTGATACTTTTGCAAAATGATCAAGGCAATCACCAAGTAATAATGTTTCTTCGTATTGTGCCATAGAGGCGTCCTTTATTTCTTTATCGATTTTAAAGTTTGCTCACGAAATTGATTGGCTTCTTGATCGGTAAAGCAAAGCAACAAGTCTTCTAGGTCTGCAAAACTGGTTGCCGTGTTGGTGACGTTTGCCGTGGCATTGATCCCGCGCTTAATCAATTGCACAGGAAGTCGCGGCAATGCACAAATTTCTTCTGCCATTTCCATTGCTTTATCCATAGTAGCACCGTTATCAGTGACATAATCAGCAAGCCCCCACGCCAAGCATTCATCCGCTTTATGTTTTTTACAAAATATCGACATCAACTTGGCCTTTGCCGGACCAACCAAATTATTTAATCTTGGTAACGATCCCCAGCCAAAATTAACCCCAACCAATACTTCCGACACATAGGCATAAGAACCTTTACCCATTACCCGCCAATCAAGGGCCATAGCTATCCCAAGTGCACCTCCCACAACACCACCTTCAATTGCGGCAATAGTCGGTTGCGGCATCGCTTCCCACGCACGGCCGACCTCTGATCCTTTTGCGCCTATACGTCGTGCGTTATTTACATCATCATCATTTTTTGCTGCTTCAAATATGGAAAAATCAGCGCCGCTCGAAAAGAACTTCCCTGCCCCAGTTAAAATAACCGCCTTTACTTGGCTATTTGTGCTGATGACCCCTGCTGCCTCAATTAACCCGTCGAGTACATCAACAGTAAGTGAGTTATAATTTTCGGGTCTATTAAGGGTTACTATGGCAATTTGATTATTGGGTTCTGCATAACTTACTTTGACGACTTTGTTTACCATTTAATGATCCTCTTAAAATTCAATCTCATTTACTAACCCTTGGTCAATAGCTTGATCTAAAACAGACTTTGCCACACTTAAGTCTTGCAGCGCTATACCGGAACTATCAAAAACTGTAATTTGTTCTTCATCAATTCGCCCCGGGTTATCACCCATTATCACTGCGCCAATAGCTGTAATTAAAACAGCATTATTTTTATTATATATGGCTTCGAATTCCCCATTTATTATCGATTGCGGAGGATAATCCGCATACAAATTTGAATGCTCTAATAAACCTACTGGAAGTTCTTGTTTCCCCGGCTGATCAGCCCCCATTGCAGAAATATGCGTGCCTTTTTTAATCCAATCTGTTTCAAACAATGCCCCTCGTGCCCCCGTTACGGTAATTAATATATCTGCTTCGCGGCAGACGGTTTGCGCGTCACTATGCTCGGCGGAAACACCATCTTTGGCAAGTTCCTCTATGGCATGTTCAACAGTTTCAGCATTTCGACTATGTATCATTATCCTGTTAATATCACGGATCTTACAAACCGCTTTAATTTCAAATATCGCTTGATGGCCGGCACCAATTACACCCAATACACGGGCATCTTTACGGGCGAGATTATTTGTCGCCACCGCATTTGCCGCTGCTGTACGAAGGCCGTTTAGATATCCCGCATTGAGAATTGCGTAAGGAAAACCCGTATTTTCATCAAGCAACAATGTTGTCGTTCCGTGATTTGGCACCCCATGCAAAGCGTGATTTTGCGGCCAATATGAACCAACCTTTAAACCACTTAATTGATGATCAGATAAATTACCTGATTTCATGGAAAAACTATTTATGCCGTCACATCCTTTTGCATGCACAACAGGAAATACTTTTCCTTTATCTAAATATGCAGCAATAAAAGCCTGCTCAATTGCATCATAGGCCATTTTTTCATCAACGATTTTTCTGACAACTTCTTCTGAAACTACATACATTTATTCTTATCCTAAAGGACACCTGATTTCATTTGGCTTGCAGCATAATCAGCCGCCCGTGCAGTTAATGCCATATATGTGAGTGACGGGTTTTGACACGCCGATGACGTCATACATGAACCATCGGTTATAAATACATTATCCACGTCATGACATTGGTTATAGGCGTTCAAAACAGATGTTTTCGGATCATGCCCCATGCGTGCCGTGCCCATTTCATGAATGCCATTACCCATTATGTGGTCCGGGTTATATTCTTCCACCACATTTTCAAGTCCTACATCCCTAAGCATTTTTGCCGCCTCTTTTGCCATAGCAACTTGTATCATCCGCTCGTTTTCACCGTGGCTACAGTCAATGTGCAATTGAGCCATTCCCCATTTATCAACTTTTGTTTTATGAAGCGTCACTGAATTATCATAGCGTGGCAGCATTTCCCCAAAACCTCCGATGGAAAACCTCCACGGACCTGGCGTTTTAAAACTTTCTTTAAATTCAGCGCCAAAACCTGTTTGTTCTGCACCCTCTTTCCAACCTTCACGACTTGATCCCCCTTGATAGCCAAAGCCACGTGCATATTTCTCTGTTTGACCATTTAAGTTCGCAAAGCGCGGAATATAAATGCCGTTTGGACGACGACCATGAAAATAACGGTCCAAATACCCTGGTACCGTCGCAGAAGCCCCACCACCACCAATATGGTCCATTAAATAATGGCCTACAGCTCCACTTGAATTGGCAAATCCATTCTGAAAAGTCTCACTGGTAGAATTAAGCAAAATATGCGACGTACCAAGCGTCGACGCACAAAGGAAAATTACCCGCGCGGAATATTCTTTTCTTTCGTTTGTATTGGCATCAATGGTACGCACACCTGTAGCCTTATTGGTTTTTGCATCATAGATCACACTATGGACAATACTATCCGTGACTGTTGTTAAATTGCCCGTATTATTAGCGGCGGGTAAAGTAGCGGCTTGACTTGAAA
>JABIPV010000309.1 GCA_018699075.1 Kordiimonadaceae bacterium
GGTGGTGCTGTTTATTCTCCGGCCATTACCGATTTTATCTTCATGGTCAAGGATAGCTCCTATATGTTCGTGACGGGGCCTGATGTTGTTAAAACAGTGACTAATGAAGTAGTTACTCAAGAAGAATTAGGCGGCGCGACCACCCATACCGTAAAATCTGGTGTGGCTGATAATGCCTATGAAAATGACATAGAGGCCATCAAGCAAACAAGACGACTCATTGATTTTGTTCCAGCAAGTAACAAAGAAAGCGCGCCTGTTAGGCAGAGCTTTGATCAGCATAACCGCGAAGAACTTTCCCTTGATACCATTGTGCCTAATAATCCTAATCAACCCTACGATATGCATGAGCTTATCCGAAAAACCGTTGATGAAGGTGATTTTTTTGAAATTCAACCTGATTTTGCCAAAAACATTATTACCGGATTTGGCCGGATAGAAGGATCGACAGTTGGTTTCGTAGGTAATCAACCAATGGTTCTTGCGGGATGCTTGGATATTGATGCCTCGAAAAAGGCCGCGCGTTTCGTCCGTTTTTGTGATTGTTTTAATATTCCTATTGTGACGTTTGTTGATGTTCCTGGGTTTTTACCTGGAACAGCTCAGGAATATTGCGGCGTGATCAAACACGGTGCCAAATTATTGTTTGCATATGGTGAAGCGACAGTGCCAAAGATTACAATTATTACCCGTAAGGCATATGGCGGTGCATATGATGTTATGGCGTCAAAGCATTTGCGCGGTGATTTAAACTTTGCGTGGCCCACAGCTGAAATAGCGGTGATGGGCGCGGAAGGTGCGGTGAAAATTATTTTCCGTAACGAAGCAAAAGATCCAGAAAAACTTGCTGAAAAAACACAAGAATATTCTGATAAATTTGCCAATCCATTCGTTGCTGCCAAAAGAGGGTATATTGACGATGTGATAATGCCCCATGCGACACGGCGACGCATCAGTCGCGGGCTTCGTATGTTGAAAAATAAAGATGTTCAAAACCCGTGGAAAAAACACGATAACATACCGCTTTAGGAGCTCTTGATGTTTAATAAAATTCTTATCGCTAATCGTGGTGAAATTGCTTGCCGGGTTATCAAAACAGCCCATAAAATGGGAATTGCCACTGTTGCGGTTTATTCAGATGCAGATGCGGATGCACTACATGTACGTTTGGCCGGTGAAAAAGTTCATATAGGTAATGCACCCGCAGCAGAAAGTTATTTGATCGCGGATAAAATAGTCGCCGCGGCCAAAGAAACAGGTGCCGATGCCATTCATCCGGGCTACGGTTTTCTATCAGAAAATGCTGATTTTTGTGAAAAACTTGAAAAAGAAGGTATTGCATTCATTGGACCTGGCGTTAAAGCCATTGGTGTTATGGGTGATAAAATATCATCTAAAAAGTTAGCAGAAGCGTCGGGCGTTAATACAATTCCAGGCTGCCTTGATGTGATTAAAGATGCAGAAGAGGCTGTGAAAATTGCTAAAGGTATCGGTTATCCCGTTATGCTTAAAGCATCGGCTGGCGGCGGCGGTAAAGGCATGCGCGTTGTTTATAATGATGATGAGGCCCGTAGTGGGTTTACTTCTGCTGTGAACGAAGCCGTATCAAGTTTTGGCGATGACCGGGTTTTTGCAGAGAAATTTATTGAAAACCCCCGTCATATTGAAATTCAAGTGCTGGGTGATAAACATGGTAACGTGATCCATTTGGTGGAACGTGAATGCTCTATTCAGCGTCGTCATCAAAAAGTAATCGAAGAAGCACCCAGTTCGTTTCTAACCCAAGAAACCAGAGACAAAATGGGCGCACAGTCAATCGCACTTTCCAAAGAAGTAGATTATAGCTCCGCAGGCACGGTTGAATTTATTGTTGATAAAGACCAGAATTTCTATTTCCTCGAGATGAATACACGCTTGCAAGTGGAGCATCCCGTTACAGAATTAATTACGGGCGTTGACCTCGTTGAACAAATGATCCGTAGTGCATATGGTGAAGTTTTAAATATTGCCCAAGAAGATGTGAAAATTAATGGTTGGGCGATGGAAGCCAGAGTGTATGCAGAAGACCCACTTCGCGGCTTTTTACCATCAACAGGTCGTGTGACGGATTATATCCCACCAGAAGAAGGCGATCATATTCGCGTTGATAGTGGAATATATGAAGGCAGTGAGATTAGTATTTATTATGATCCGATGATTTCTAAAGTTATTTCATATGGCGTTGACAGAGAACAGGCTATTGAAAAGTTACGACTGGCCCTCGATGAATATTATATACGTGGTGTGGGACATAATATCGCGTTTTTATCAGATGTTCTAAAATCAAAACGTTTTAAAAGTGGTGATATTTCAACCAAATATATCGAAGAAGAATATGAGGACGGCTTTAACGGCGGCTCATTAAGTCTTGAAGCTTGGAATATTATGATCGCAGTGGCCACGACTGTTCATTCGTGTGAAGTGGGTAGACAATCGACAATTGACGGTAAAATGAATGAAGACGCGAGTTCATTTATGGAAAACTGGATGGTTGCTCTTGATGGTGAAATCCAGTCAGCTAATTTCTTGATGACCCAAGAAGGCTGTAATGTCATTACGGGTGGCTTAGTTTATAACGTGGAAACATTATGGTCACCTGGAACGCCTGTATTTTCAGCTAAAATTAATGATGAACAGTTTAATGTTGAAGTTGAATACCTACTTGATGGTTATAAGCTTACTTTTGATGGTGCCAGTGAAATAGTTCATGTACGAAGCCAGCGTGAAACAGAACTTGCCGCATATATGCCTGAAAAAGTTCCGGCGGATATGTCAAAATATCTACAGTGCCCTATGCCAGGGCTTGTAGTTTCAATTGATGTAAGTGAAGGTGATAAAGTTCAAGCAGGTCAAAACCTTTGCGTGATTGAAGCCATGAAAATGGAAAATATCCTTTGTGCAGAACGCGATGCAACAATTTTAAAAGTATCTGCTGTTGCGGGTGACAGTCTTGCAGTGGATGCTGTGATTATTGAATTTGAATGAAATGCTTGATAAAGGTTTAAAAGCAGTAAAATTATTAATTAGTGGTCGGGTTCAAGGAGTATGTTTCCGCCATTGGACCGTTCAGACAGCCACAGCCCACTCACTGGATGGTTGGGTGCGTAATTTATCAGACGGGAATGTTGAAGCTTTACTTGTCGGTGAAGATAAACAAGTTGAGGCGGTGATATTAAAATGTAAATCCGGACCTTCTTCAGCGAAGGTGGATCATATTGAAATTACAAGCGCAATTGGGATCACACCTAAAGGGTTTAGCCAAAAACCAACATTAGATATTAATGAGCGAAGAGGGCAATAGGGTTACTGGTCAAAAATAGGCCCCCATGTTCTTTGTAATGCCGCATCCACATCATTCATATTTACCGGCAGGCCCAAATCAACCAATGACGTGACACCATGTTCTGATATGCCGCAGGGAACAATGCCTGTATAGTGGCTGAGGTCCGGTTCAACATTTATACATATGCCGTGAAATGTGACCCATTTGCGTACTCTTACCCCAATAGCCGCGATTTTATCTTCGCGGGCTTGCTCTCTTTTTACCCAAACACCAACCCGGCCTTCACGACGTTCGCCCGTGATATTAAATTCGAATAAAGTATCGATAATCCATTGTTCTAGGTTCGCAACAAATTTTCTAACGTCTTTGCCACGCTTATTTAAGTCAAGCATAACATAGACAACCCGTTGCCCTGGGCCATGATAAGTATATTGCCCGCCGCGTCCTGCTTCATATACCGGGAAGCGGTTTGGGGCGAGTAAATCTGTTTTGTTGGATGATGTTCCCGCAGTATAAAGGGGGGGATGTTCAACAAACCATACAAGTTCCGTTGCTGATCCGTTACGAATATCAGCCACTCTTTCTTCCATGAACTGAATGGCATCTTGATAATCTGTAAGACCGTTACTAAATTTCCAGTCAATTGTCTTTGTCGTCATGTTTCTATTATCTTTGCATAATTAACCAAAAAATAACTATAATGTCTCATTGTTTAGGGGTATATATTTATACTAATATAAAATTAAGTACAAAGGCTTAATAGATGTCACAAGCAATAGACGATGTTGAAGTAGAACTAACAGTGGTTCTCGGTCAAAACCTCATGCCGGTAAAGCAACTACTGAAACTTGGCCGTGGCGCGGTTATTGAACTTCAAGAACATTGTGATAGTCCGGTGAAAATTTATGCTAATGGTGAGCTTATCGCCAAAGGTGAAATTATTGTTTCCGGCGAAAATATTGGTATTACCTTACTTGAAGGCGTAAAAGGTTATCGCGAACTTGGATTTTTGGAAAAATAATATATTTTTTCATATTTTGATTGCGTCTAGGGCTTGCTTTTGTTACTCCACCACAATTGATTTACCAAACTACGAATATGCGGTCGTGGCGGAATTGGTAGACGCGCAGCGTTGAGGTCGCTGTGGGGTTTAAACCCCGTGGAAGTTCGAGTCTTCTCGACCGCACCAAATTCCCATTTAAATATATGATAATAATAACACCTCCTCCGGTCACAGAGTTTGAGGGAACGGTTATTAAATCTAAAATTATTACCAATTGCGGTGGTTGTATCGTTCCATTAAAGGGCGAATATATCCCATTTGATTAATATTCACGTGTAATGGACATTTAATCTTTTTTATTCTTGCGAATTGGTCAAAAATATTCTTTCATATATCCTATAAAATTAGAATGAGATCATAGGGAGATGAAATGACCAAATTTAATGTGAAACGCCCCGTTTTAGCGGGAATGGTTTCTGTGGCTTCGCTTATGCTTGTCGGTTGCGGTGATCAAGGAAATGATACTGCTACGGAAACATCAATGGATAACAGCGTCGAAGCAATTCATGAACGCGTTGTAACGCTTGATAGTCACGTAGATATTCATGAAGATATGACTTTTGATCCCATATATGATCCTGGTTCAAATGATATTCAACAAGTTGACATTACAAAAATGGAAGAGGGAGGACTTGATTCTGCTCATTTCATTGTTTATGTAGGCCAAACCAAAAGAACACCCGAAGGCTATGCCCTTGCAAAAGAAAGAGCTCTTCGTAAATTTTCAGCTATTCATAGAATGACGGAACATTATCCGGACCGTATTGGATTTGCGAATACTCCGGATGAATTTGATGCCGTGGTCGCGAGTGGCCGCAAAGTAGCCATGATCGGAATTGAAAATGGTTATGTGATCGGAAAAGATTTGTCATTGGTAGAAGATTATTATAACCGTGGCGCACGTTATATGACACTCGCACATAATGGTCATAATGATATTTGCGATAGTGCAACTCCTCTTCCTGCTTTAGGTGACGAACAAGAAGAACATGGTGGCGTGAGCGATTTTGGATATAAAGTGATTGATGAAATGAACCGTGTTGGCATGATGGTTGATATTTCACATGTTTCGGCAAAATGCATGATGCAAGCAACAGAATATTCTAAAGCGCCTGTGATCGCATCCCATTCGAGTGTCTATGCCTTGGCTGCTCATCAGCGTAATTTAACCGATGAACAATTAATGGCAGTTGCCGCATCAGGTGGTGTGGTGCAAATCGTAGGACTTGGTTCCTTCGTTAAACATCAACCTGCTCGTAATGAAGCCATAAGAGCTCTGCGCGAGCAAACGTCTGTGGGAACACCTGAATATGCATCGGGTATGGCCGCTATTGAAGCAGAGTACCCAGAAGGTGTTTTAAAGGATTTTATTGATCATATTGTTTATGCAGTAGATTTGATCGGCGTGGACCATGTGGGGATTGTGTCTGATTTTGATGGTGGCGGTGGCCTTCCGGGTTGGAATAATGCGGCTGAAACCATGAATGTAACAGAGGCATTAATTGAACGTGGTTATAGCGAAGAAGAAATTGCCAAAATTTGGAGTGGCAATATCATCGCTACTTGGCGTAGAGTTGATGAAGCGGCTTCGAAATTAAATTAAATATTGATAGCCATACAATTCGATATATTTGTAAAAAAATGGTCGATGTGTCAACGACGGCTACATTCATAACAGGTTATAGTTTGGAATTATCACCATAAGAAGGAGGGCCCCATGACGGGTTATTTAATTTTAGATATAGAAATATATGATTTTGAAGAATTTCAGAGTTACGCACAACAAGTTAAGTATTTGGTTGAAGATAGCACGGGTAAATATATTTTTCGCGGCGGAAATGTAGAAAATATTGTTGGTGATTGGCAACCAAGCCGCCTTGTCATTGTTGAGTTTCCAACAGTAGCAGAAGCCAGAGAATTATTTAACAGTGCCCGTTATAAGCCATTAAGAGAAATGGCGCAGAATAGCAGTAATATGAATGCAATCGTCGTCGAAGGATATGATTTTTAACGGGAACGCAATATGAGTGCATTTTTAATTCTTGATGTGGATATCCATGATCCTGAAAAGTATAAAGGCTATATGGAAAAGGCGAAGCCGCTGGTAGATAAGTACGGCGGAAAATACCATGTGCGTGGCGGACCTTTTGAAGTGATTGATGGCAGTTGGCAACCAACCCGGTTGGTGGTAATTGAATACCCGGATATGGCATCGGCGAAGGCGATGTATCTGAGTGAAGAATATGCGCCTTTAAAAGCGATCCGAGAAAGTTGCAGCACTGGCCATACGGTGATAGTTGACGGTTATAAAGTTTAAGGAAATAAAAATGAAAAGAATATTAACACTCATCAGCATTTGTCTTTTAAGTGCTTGTACTTCCATGTCGCAAGATGCGCAGATTGCGATCTATCCGAGCGTTAGTCCATCTAATATTGGAAATAATATCCCTGTATTCCTAACCGTAGATGATACGCGCTCTTCGGCGGTGCTTGGCAGTATGGGCGAGGGTGCCCAAATGACCACAAGCCAAGATCTTGCTGCAACTATTGGCGTCGCGGTTGTAAATGGTTTGAAAGCAAAAGGCTTTGATGTTGGTTCAATGGGTAATCAAAACTCTACAGAAGTTAAAGTGACACTCGAAGATTTAAGTTTCTCAAAAGACGGCAATGCCATTAGTACAACGGTTGGAACCACTTCAAAGGCAACAGTCGAAGTAGAAAGCAAAGGCTTTTTACGCACTTATTCAAATTCTGAAGAAAGAACCATCCCTTTTTCAACCAATGAAGACAGCAATAACTCGCAGTTAAGTAGCACACTTGGTGCTTTGGTTGAGAAGATGTTGAATGATCAAGAATTGCTGAATGCTTTAGCGAAATAAAAACAGGCGCATCTAATTAGAAACGCCTGTTTTTAAATTCTATATATTGCTATGGATATAATTAATTCATCACCGCTTTAAAAGCGCTCAAGCATTTATCGACATTTTTCTGACAGGCACTGTGACCCATGAGGCCGACACGCCATACTTTTCCGGCGAGGGCACCAAGGCCAGCGCCTATCTCAAGGTTATGATCGTTAAGCAGCTTTGTGCGTATCGCGGCTTCATCAGTGATATGATCCGGGATGATGATGGTGTTGAGCTGTGGTAGCGCACAATTTGGATCAACCAGATATTTGATGCCCATTTCTGCAAATCCATCACGTAATTTTTGTGACATCTTCGTGTGGCGTTGCCATGAGTTCTCAAGGCCTTCTTCTTTTAAGATAAGCAAGCTTTCATGAAGGGCATACATGGCGTTCACAGGTGCTGTATGGTGGTAAGAACGACCACCTGTGCCGTCCCAGTAGCCCATAACAAGATTAAGGTCCATAAACCAACTTTGGACGGGTGTTTTACGGTTTTTGATTTTTTCAATCGCGCGCTCGTTAAAACTCACAGGTGAAATTCCCGGTGGACAAGATAGACATTTTTGTGAACCGGAATAAATGGCGTCAATTCCCCATCCGTCAACATCAAGTTCAGAACCGCCAAGGGACGTGACCGCATCGACAATGGTCAAGCAGTCATGTTCGCGTGCAAGAGCGCATAATGTTTTTGTATCCGATGCAACGCCGGTAGATGTTTCCGCCGCTACGAAGGCGAGAATTTTTGCATCTGGGTGTGCTTTTAAGGCTTCGGTAGCTTTGTCAATGGAAACTGGTGTGCCCCAATCATCGTTAATCACAACAGCTTCACCGCCGCAGCGGGTGACGTTTTCAACCATACGTGTGCCAAAAACACCGTTCACACAGACAATGACTTTATCTCCGTGTTCAATTAAATTTGCGAAACATGTTTCCATGCCCGCTGATCCTGGAGCGGAAACAGGGAACGTAAGGGTGTTTTCTGTTTTAAAGGCATAACGAAGTAAATCTTTAATTTCATCCATTAAGGTTTGAAAGGCAGGATCAAGGTGGCCAATTGTCGGACGTGCAAGCGCTTCAAGTACACGCGGTGATACATCGGAAGGGCCCGGGCCCATGAGGGTTCTCGTCGGAGGAATAAAAGACGTCACTTTAAAACTTTCTATTAAAATTGATATTAAATATAGTGAAACTCAAAACATCTTATAAAGCATTTGGTTGATAGAAATCAAATTCTACAAACAATTTTATTAACGACTTGACCTCAAAAGCTTTTCAGTCGATAAAATTAGGGGAAACTTAGGGAAGGTCCAGGGAAAAGAATGACCAATAATACCGAAAATACAAGCTTTGAAAGTGAAGGTCTCACCCGTGAAGTGGTGCAGGTTTCGCCCGAGCTTGTAACGGAAGTTATTTTTGCCCTAAATAATCACGACAAAGAACAATTAGATTTCCTTTTAGAACCGCTTCATAGCGCCGACGTTGCCGATATTTTTGAACAATTAGATGATAGTGACCGTAAAGAACTGGCGTCATTCATTGGAGCAGAGCTGGAACCTGATGTTCTATCCGAACTAGATGATAGTACTCTTGATGACGTGATCACAGAAATGGATGACGAGGATGTTGCCCGCGCGATTACGCAAATGGAAAGTGATGACGCGGTTCATGTTCTTGAGGATTTGGATGAAGACGATCAACGTAAAATTATTGATGCACTGCCAGCAGAAGACAGACTAGCAGTAGAAGAAGGCTTGTCCTTCCCTGAGGATAGTGCCGGCCGTCTCCTGCAAAGAAATTTGGTATCCATTCCGGGATTATGGTCCGTTGGTAAAGTGATCGACTATTTCAGATCCGAAGAGGACCTCCCGGATGAGTTTTATGAAGTGTTTGTTATGGATCCTCTTCATCATCCAATAGGAACCGTGGCACTAAATCAAATAATCAGAAGTACACGTGATGTCATAATTTCCGATATTATGAATGATGATTTTAAAGTCGTTCCGGTTGATATGGACCAAGAGGAAGTTGCTTACTTATTTAAACAATATGACCTTACATCAATGGGAGTTGTAGATACCGAAGGTCGATTAATAGGTATGATTACCGTCGACGATGTTGTTGATGTGATCGACGAAGAAGCCGAAGAAGATCTAATGCGGATGGCGGGTGTTCAGGAAACCGATATTACGGAAAGTGTATTTGAAGCCTCAAAAAATCGTGTTTTGTGGTTATTAATTAATTTGGTGACGGCCATATTGGCGTCTATGGTCATCGCCATATTTGACGCAAGTATTGAACAGATGGTGGCCCTTGCAGTATTAATGCCGATCGTCGCTTCTATGGGGGGAAATGCAGGCACCCAAACAATGACTGTGACAGTGAGGGCAATTGCAACACGCGAATTGACCTCAACCAATGTGAAAAGGGTGATTTTTCGTGAATTCTCCATTGCTGTAGTCAATGGAGTTATTATTGCCGTTATAATTGGATTACTTTCCTGGTATTGGTTTGCCAATATGGCGCTAGGTGGCGTTATGGGGGCGGCGATGGTCGTCAATATAATTATGGCGGGACTAGCGGGGATCTTAATTCCTATCACATTAGACAAAATGGATATTGACCCAGCACTTGCGAGTAGTATTTTTGTGACAACTATTACCGATGTAGTTGGCTTTTTTGCCTTCCTTGGCCTTGCAGCATTGGTGTTGTTATAGGTGATGACGGTACATATTATTAAATTATGTGTGGGGATTGATAGTGTTGAACATTTAATTGAATCGCGCAAAAGAGATCCCCGAAATAAAGGCAAAGATTATAATTTCCATATCACTCGGTATAAACCTAAAAGGGCGGATGAAATTCTTGCTGGGGGATCACTTTATTGGGTAATAAAAGGATCGGTTCTGGTGAGACAAAAGGTAATTGGTTTTGAACCCGTTGAAACGGATAACGGTACCAAATGCATGATAAAAATGGACAAAGAAATTCATCTAACAGAGAGCCATCCGCGCCGTCCTTTTCAAGGTTGGCGATATTTTGAAAATAACGCTGTACCAAAAGATTTACCACGGGGACAAAAACATTCTGATATTCCCATTGAAATGAGTAGTGAACTTAAGGCGCTTGGGTTGATATGACTGCTTGAAGTTGACGTTTTTGCAAGGTCGCTTTGTCAAAGTTAGCCAATTCGTTCAGGCGGATAATGCTGTTTAAATTATCAATATATTCATAACCAAGTTCAGAATAAAAAATCAATGTAATTAAAAGGGAAGAAACTTCGATATCTTCCGGTCTTGCATATTTTCTGCGCTCTAATCGGAATTCTTCGTATGCTGCATGGGTATTTAGGTTAAGGGCGTAACTTTCAACAGCGCCAAGTAAGTTATTGAATTTTTTTACCCTGTGAGTTTTACCTTCTTCTCTGGCGAGCGGGACGATACCTTCATCTTCTTCATATGTCCATTGACCAAATAATGCGTTTGCTTCTTGAGCAAAACGAGACGAGCCCCAACCTGTTTCAATGGCGGCTTGAGTCAGTGCAAGTGAAGGAGGAATAATATTCATTCGTGAATATAATTCGGCAACATTAAATTCTTTTAATTTGTATCGAGACATTTTTTGATCCAACCAACGTAGATCATTAGGCGTATAGTCCCCATTAATTTCAATTCTGGAAATAATTTCTGAAAGTTGTCTTCTTTCAAAAACAATATATTCATTTACTTTTAAAATAGGAGGAAGAAGAACAGAAATAAAAAGCTGCTTTTTTAAGTCAGTATCTTTAATCGTTTTTAATTCACGTGGTAATTCTTCAAGATAAATATTGGGTACCTGAGTGTATCCTTTTCTAATATCATCCAAATCATAACCATAAGCCGCAAATTGTTCCGATAAATTCTCACCTAAAGGAAGAATAATGCTTTCTACTGTCGTGTTTGGAACGTCTATAGTTTTGCTAATTTTTACTTTATTAAAAGCAATATAGAGGGGAGCACTTATAAAAGTAACAATGCAGAACAAGGAAATAAATGTTCTTTTGCTAATGGTTGATGCTTTTTGTAGTAGCCTACTTGTCATATATAACCTAAAAGGATAATTACACTGTAATAGTATCTATAATATAATGCGGCAGTAAATGCCAGAATCTAATTGGGAAGCTAAAAGATAGATGTCTGAGGGAACGGAAAAAGCCCATATAATCGTTGTAGGCAATGAAAAAGGTGGCTCAGGAAAATCCACTACTGCAATGCATATAGCTGTGAGTTTAATGCAGAGGGATTGCAATATATCAATTGTAGATCTCGATTCTCGACAAAAAACACTGGCTCGATATTTGGAAAACCGCTTAAATTACGCTGAGCAGCATAAATTAAAACTATCCATACCAGATGTTTATATTTTAGGTCGCGCCATGGATGGTGATTTAGATCAAATGATGTTTGAAGATACCAAAAATTTTAGTGAACTAATGGATGAACTCCATGAACAATCAGATTATATTTTAATTGATTGCCCAGGAAGTGATTCAAACTTAGCCCGTCTTGCGCATAGTGCTGCTGATACTTTAATTACACCAATCAATGACAGTTTTGTTGATCTTGATTTACTTGCGAGTGTTGATCCAGATACTTTTAAAGTTGATAAACTTAGCCTTTACAGTGAGATGGTATGGGATGCCCGTAAACACAGAGCAATGATTGATAGGGGAACCATTGACTGGATCGTGATGCGTAACCGTACTTCCGCTCTTGATGCGAAAAATAAACGCAGGGTCAACAGCGCACTAAAAGAGTTGCAAAAAAGAGTTTCTTTTCGCTATATTCAAGGACTTGGGGAGCGTGTAGTATATCGTGAACTTTTCCCAAAAGGGTTAACTCTGGTTGATTTTAGAGACACAGATCAAAAAATCACACTGTCACATGTGGCGGCAAGGCAAGAAATTAGAAGATTGATGGATGATCTGCAATTGCCAAACTGGAAATTACAAATAGAAAATGATTAAAAGGTAAACACTGAAAATGCAAATACTGGTACTTCTGATTGGCGCTTTGATGTTATATTTTGCTTTATCAAAGTATCTTAACAAACAGCCTGAAAAGTTTAATGATATTTTTCGTAAAGTGCTGGCTGTGATATTTGGCGTTGTTGGTTTTTTTATCTTAATAAAAGGCAATATTTCTGTTGCAGTGGTACTTGGAACTGCTGCTGTTTTATCTTGGCAGGGTTCACTTTGGACTTATCTGCAATCAAAGGTCAAGGGTCCTGAAGTGGGTGACAGTGGTGCAAAAGTTACTCCTTTAAATGCCAATATGA
>JABIPV010000234.1 GCA_018699075.1 Kordiimonadaceae bacterium
GTCATTGACAAATGTTTACTATCTTTGCATGTGACGCCGATTACTTGCGCATTGCCAACGATGGCGCGCGCTTCTTTTAAGGTCATGTCTTCAGGGCCAATATGAACGCCATCTGCGCCAACTTTATGGGCAATGTCCGGGCGATCATTAAGAATAAAAGCGACATCTTTTGCATGGCAAATAGGCATTAAGGTTTTTGCCGCCTTGATAATATCTTCATCATAACTATTTTTCATACGCAATTGAACACTCGCCACATCTCCGCCTTCTAGGGCGTCCTGTAGTTGCACTGCGAAGGTGTCCAGTTCAAATTCTGATGGGGTTATTAAATAGAGGCGTGTATCGGTCATAAGCTTTCCAGTGTTGGCAAATATAAAGTTATATTAACAGGGCTTAAACGGGGATCAAGTCATTATCATCAAGAACTTGTCCTGCTAGATATAAAGAACCACAGATGAGCACTTTAACGGGCTTTTTTGTTGATAAATTTTCAAGAGCACCTTTTACATTTTCCGAAGTTTGTGATGGAATGCCAACGGAGTGACCAAATTCAGCTATTTTTTCTGCGCTATGACTGGCTTCGCCTTCAACATGGACGGCGAAAAGATTTTCTGTGATTGACGCTATTGGTTTTAGGTATCCTGCAGTATCCTTATTGGCCATCATTCCGCAAATAATATTGAGCTTGTCATTTTTAAATGAACTTGCAATGACGTCACCCGCAGCAGGGTTGTGCCCGCCATCAAGCCATAATTCACTTCCCGTAGGTAGCATGCGACCAAACGCACTATCGGTAATGTTTTGCATTCGTGCGGGCCATTTTGCGTGGGTAATTCCAAATGCAAAATTTTCATAATCAATTTTAAGTTTATCTTGATGTCGCAATGTCGCAATGGCTAGAGCAGAATTTTCTAGTTGATGTGGACCGATTAAATTGGGTAAGGGGAGATCTAAGGTACCAAATTCATCGCGGTAAATAAAGCCGCTGTCTCTTTCGTCAAATGACCAGCTATTCTGGGTAATGGCACCATTATTACGGGCAGTTACCATTATTGAATCGACGGCAATATGATTTTGGTTTTTGAAGATAAGCGGTATGTTATTTTTAGCGATACTTGCTTTTTCCATAGCAATAACGCTTAAATCATTTCCTAAATATTGCTCATGATCAATAGATATGGGAGTTAGTACGGTGCTTAAAGGCTGATCTACTACATTTGTTGCATCTAATCTTCCGCCTAATCCCACTTCAAGAAGTAAGACATCTGCGGGGTTGTCAGCAAAAGCTTTTAAGGCGGCGGCGGTTGTTATTTCAAAATATGTAATAGGGATGCCGTCATTTATGTTTTCACAATACTCTAATATTTCTTGTAAATATTCTTCTGTTATTATTTTTCCAGCTAGCCTAATTCGTTCATTAAAGCGTACCAAATGTGGAGATGTATATACATGTACAGACAGGTTGGCACTTTCCAGAATAGCCCTTAAATAAGCAATGGTAGACCCTTTGCCATTTGTACCGGCCACATGGATAACCGGCGGTAGATTATTTTGAGGATTACCAAGTTTATCCAGAATGTCATGCATCCGTTCCAAGGAAAGATCGATGATCTTTGGATGAAGAGATAATAATCTTTCCAGTATGCGGTCACTTCGTCGCATAGTCATGATTATTTAGGCCGCTTTATTCATTAATAAGCCAAGCAATTGTGTTAATTTATCACGCAAATCAGCACGATTGACGATCATATCAATCATGCCGTGCTCAAGTAAATATTCACTTTTTTGGAAGCCTTCGGGTAATTCTTCTCTAATCGTGTCTTTAATCACACGCGGTCCAGCAAAGCAAATAAGCGCGTTTGGCTCTGCGATTTGAATGTCACCAAGCATGGCGTATGATGCGGTGACACCGCCAGTAGTAGGGTCCGTTAAGACAACAATATACGGAAGGCCGGCTTCTTTTAGTTGTGCAACGGCAACCGTGCATCTTGGCATTTGCATAAGTGACAAAATACCTTCCTGCATACGTGCTCCGCCTGCTGCCGTAAATAAAACCAGTGGTGCTTTTTTCTCAATCGCGTGCTTGGCGGCGGCGACGATACCGTTTCCAACTCCAACACCCATTGACCCACCCATAAAGAGAAAATTTTGAACAGCTATTACCGTATTAATACTGCCCATTTTCCCGTAAGCAACGGCGATAGCGTCTTGATACTCACTGTTATTGCGAGCAATTTTTAATCTCTCAGTATATTTTTTTTGATCTTTAAATTTTAACGGATCATCAGTTGCTGTGGGAAGTTCAATCAGTCCATAATCGCCATTGTTGAAAAGATTTTTGAAACGTTCAGTAGGGCCGATGCGGTGATGATGGTCACAGTTAGGACAAATATTAAGGTTCTTTTCTATATCGCTTACATAAAGAAGTTGACCGCAACCTTTGCATTTATGCCAGAGATTATCGGGCGTTTCTGATTTTTGGCCAATTAGGCTTTGAATTTTCGGACGTACAATTTTTGTCAACCAATTCATATTCTATTACCTCGATTATTCTATCTTGCGTTTCTAACGCCACTAGCAAGTTCTTTAATAAAAGAAAGGACTTTACTCTCTAAATCTAAATTTGCAAGTCCAACTTCATCAATGTTGTTTGCAATTATATCAACAATTGCCGATCCGACAACCACTGCGTCAGAAAATTTGGCAAATCTTGCTGCATCTTCTGGTGTTTTTATGCCAAAACCAACCGCTATGGGAATATCTGTTGTTTGGCGAAAAAGCTTAAGTGCATCCTGTACGGGTGATAAATCGGGCTTGGCCGTTCCAGTAATTCCTGCAATTGTCACATAATATAAAAATCCGGAAGCGTTTTCTAATATTTGCCTTAAACGATTAGTGTCCGTTGTCGGTGTAGCTAGATGTATCATCGCCATATCTGCTGATTTGGCTGGAATGGCAAGCTCGCTATCTTCCTCAGGGGGAAGGTCAACGATGATAAGTCCGTCTATTCCAGCTTTAATGGCATCTTCTAAAAACCGTTCGACACCATAAATATAAATAGGATTATAATATCCCATTA
>JABIPV010000310.1 GCA_018699075.1 Kordiimonadaceae bacterium
GCGAAATAAAATTAAACTCAAAACTATGGCCAAACGAAAACGCTTGCATATTAAAGCTATGGCCGCTTAAACTTAACAGATGGAGCAGAATACTCTCTTATTTTAACGGCTTAAATGCCCAACTTTCCCTGATGACGTACATAATAATTATAAAATCTATTGAAATGCCACTATTGATTATCGTTAATTAAAAGTGCTTAATATGAACATAACAAAAAATCAAAAAAATGAGGCACGTTATGAAGAAAAGAATTTTTATCTATTTTTATTTACCCTTTATTGCAGCGTTTTCAATATTGCTATGTGTAAACTCTTATGCTCAAAATAATGGCGCATTAGAGGCTTCAGAATTACGTGTCGAATATTTGACCAACCCCACTGGTATTGACATTAAAAAACCGCGTCATAGCTGGGTTGTTAGTTCAGATGAACGTGCACAAACCCAAAGTGCATATCAAATTATAGCCGCTAGCAGTATCAATAATCTAAACAAAAATCAAGGCGATCTCTGGGATTCTGGCAAGGTCTTCTCTTCTGATACTAATCAAATCGATTACTCCGGCACACCATTAACATCACGGATGGAAGTTTATTGGAAAGTACGTACATGGGATAAAAATGACCGCGCATCTGATTGGAGTGAGGTTGCTACATGGTCCATGGGGCTTCTTAATTTTTCTGATTGGGAAGGCGTATGGATTGGTTACGACGTACCGGACTTAGACACCAATAAAGAAGATAATCTAATTCTTCCGCCCAGCCCTTACCTTAGAACCGAATTTGAAACTAAAGGTAAAGTCAAACGCGCAACCATATATGCATCGGCACTTGGTTTATTCGAAATGCGCTTAAATGGGGAACGTGTTGGCGAAGATTATTTTACACCTGGATGGACCGATTATGATGATCGAATTTATTATTTTACCTATGATGTAACCGATCAAATTAACTCTGGCAAAAATGCAATGGGGGCGATTTTATCCGATGGTTGGTATGCTGGTTATGTTGGCTTTGGTATTCTTGCCCCTGATATAGAAGGCGAACGTGATTATTACGGTAAAAAAGCAGGATTACTGGCCCAGTTAGAACTGGAATATGAAAATGGCGAAACTGAAATCATCTCCACCATGAGCGACGGACAAAGGGCCACTCATCCGGTTATTTCATCAAGTAGCGCGCCACCAAGAAAAATTTATCCTATCAATGAAACTGTTTGGAAAGCATCAACTGGGCCGCTACTTGAATCGGACATTCAAATGGGGGAAACTTATGATGCCCGCCTTGAACAAGACGGATGGGATGAGGCAAATTTTGATGATAGTGAGTGGGATGATGTGCGCTGGCGCCCTCTTCCTGATGGTGTGCTGGAGGCATATCCTGGCGTTCCTATTCGTGAACAATATGTATTAAAACCCATTGCTCTGACCGAGCCAGATCCCGGGACATATATTTTTGACTTAGGGAAAAACTTTGCTGGAATGGCGCGATTAAAAGTAAAGGGCGCAAAGGGAACCAAAATACAATTGCGTTTTGCTGAAATGCTTCATCAAGACGGTAGAATGATGACTGAAAACCTAAGAGAAGCGAGAGCCATTGATACATATACCTTAAAAGGTGAAGGTGAAGAAATTTGGCAAACACAATTTACCTATCATGGGTTTCAATTTGTCGAAGTAACAGGTTATCCCAGCAAACCAGACATAGATATGATCACCGGCGTCGTGATGAATTCAGAAACACCGCAAGTTGGTGAGATAAAATTTGAAGGCGATCATAACTGGGGCGGTAATGCGCCACTTGTGACACAATTATTTGAAAACATTAAAACCACTCAGTTCGCTAACTTCTTTGAAGTGCCAACAGATTGCCCACAAAGAGATGAACGTTTAGGCTGGACGGGCGATGCACAAGTATATGTTCGTACTTCTGCCTATATCGCTGATGTATCAGCATTCTTTACCAAATGGATGCGAGATTTAAGAGATGCTCAGCTTCCATATGGTGCTTATGCGGATTTTGCCCCAATGCCCTACTCAACACCTTACGAATATGCACCTGCATGGATGGATGCCGGTGTTATTGTCCCTTACATGGTTTTTCAAGCATATGGTGACACCCGACTTCTTGAAGAACACTGGGACAGCATGTCACGGTTTATGGAATTTCAGCGTGATGCGGCGGGTGACAGTTACCTTCGTCCACAAGGAGGACAAAATTATGGTGACTGGTTAGCCGTTGGGCACCAAACCGATAAGAACTTCATCGCATCGGCCTATTATGGATATGATATTCAGTTGATGGCTGAAATGGCAGAAGCGCTTGGTAAAAAAGATGAAGCGCGCCATTACAATCAACAATTTAATAAAGTCAAACAAGCTTTTATTAAAGAGTATGTTAATGCTGACGGAACCTTGAATGAAAGTTCACAGACATCTTACGGCATGGCTCTTGCTATGAATTTATTCCCCGAAGACCTTGCACAACAAGGAGCAGACAATTTAGCAAAAATGGTAAGAGAAAATGGCAACCGCTTAGCGACAGGATTTGCAGGTGTACGCCATTTATTGCCGGAACTATCAAGATATGGCCATGAAGAACTATCATATAGCCTGCTTATGCAAACGGAATATCCGTCATGGGGCTACGAAGTTGTCAATGGTGCCACATCAATTTGGGAACGTTGGAACAGCTATACCAAAGATGAAGGTTTCATGGATCCTGAAATGAATTCATTTAGCCATTATTCTTATGGTTCCGTCGCGGAGTGGATGTTTGCAGATGTCGCAGGTATAGATACTTTAAGCCCTGGTTACGAACGCATTGAAATAAAACCAATGATCGAAGCAGCCCCTTTTACAGCCATATCCGCTGAACATAAGTCCATCCGCGGCATGGTTAAGTCAGAATGGAATAAAACAGGCGGCAATGTACGTTTAAGCGTCACAGTACCAACCAATGTCACGGCGGAAGTATATGTGCCGGCGACTTCCGTTGATAATGTCAGTGAAAGCAATACAACTGCCAAAAATGCCAAAGGCGTAAAATTTAATCGCATGGACGGTAATTATGCTGTATTTGAAGTGGGTGGTGGTAACTACCAGTTTTTATCAAATGCCGCATTTGATTAATTTTATGAGTAGCAACAATGGAAGATATTAACAGGCGTGATATTTTAACAGGCTTAACCGCCATGTTAGGTGTTTCAGCTCTAAGTACAATTCATGCAAATGCAATTGAAGTCGGGTTTGGTTTTAAACCATCTGGAAAGAATGCCATTTTTAATGAACAACAAATGAAAATTGTTGAACTTATCGCTAATATTATTATTCCTGATACCGATACGCCCGGCGCTTCTAAAGCAGGTGTTCATTTATACATTGACCATATGGCTGGAAATTGGATGACAAAAGACGAAGCCAGCTCATTAATTAAAGGTATCGATAAGATTAATACTGATAAATTCACTTCTTTAAATCATGAAGAACAAGTGGTCTTTGTACAAAATTTAGATGATAACCGTGACAAAGAGCAGACTTATAACACCTTAAAAAGTTATACAGTCGTCGGTTATTACACTTCTGAAATTGGGTCAACTTTGGAACTCAATTATGATCCCGTACCCGGAAAGTATGAGGAAATTCCTTTCGATAGCGTAGGTAAGGTTTGGGCATAGCCATGGATAATTATGATTATGATGTAATTGTTGTCGGTTCCGGTATGTCTGGTGGTTGGGCCGCTAAAGAATTTACTGAAAAAGGGTTTAAAGTATTAATCCTTGATCGCGGTCTCCCCATAGAGCACGGAGATTATAAAACAGAAAACGTCGCCAAATGGGATATGGAATTTCGTGGCCAACATGACCGCGAAGAAGCGAAGAGAGAACAAAACTTTCAACGCACCAGTTATTTATATGATGACTATACCAAACATCATTTTATTAACGACCGTGAAAACCCATATTATTCCGAAGAAGGGCGTCAATTTGATTGGTTCCGCCCTTCTATGGTTTCCGGAAAATCACTGATATGGGGCCGCCAAAGTTATCGTTGGGGAGAGATCGATTTTAAAGCCAACAAAAAAGACGGGTATGGTTGTGATTGGCCAATCCGTTATAAAGATTTAGAACCATGGTATGATTATGTAGAAACATTCGCCGGTATTAGTGGCGACAATAATGATGACGTTGAAATTCTACCAAATAGTAAGTTCCAACCACCCTTCGTTATGAATATTGTTGAACGGGAAATAAAAAACAGAGTTGAAAGTAAATTTCCAGGCCGTAATATAATTTGTGCCCGTGTGGCACATTTAACCAAACCAACAGAAGAGCAAATGGAACTTGGTCGCGGCCAGTGTCAAACCCGCAATGAATGCGGACGCGGATGTTCATTTGGCGCATACTTCTCAAGCATCAATGCCACTTTACCTGCAGCCGAACGCACAGGAAATATGACGTTACGCGCCAATGCGCTCGTCCAAGAAGTGATTTATGACCCTCAAACCAAGAAAGCGTCAGGTGTTCGTGTTACAGATATTAAGACCAATGAAAATTTCACGCTCACTGCTCGGGTAATATTTATGTGCGCATCGAGCATGAGCACGGTACAAATATTGCAAAATTCACGTTCTGAAACCTATAACACAGGCATAGGCAACACCAGCGGTGTTCTGGGTCATTATATTATGGATCACCTTAAAGGTGTTGAAGCCAAAGGCACCATGCCGGGTTATCTGGAACACTATTATAAAGGACGTAGACCGGGCGGTATATATGTCCCGCGTTACAGAAATGTGAATAAACAAGACACAGATTTTCTTCGTGGATATGGTTTTCAAGGCGGGGCTTCCAGGTCTGGATGGAATGATGCGATTAAAAGAGAGGGTATCGGCGCAGATTTCAAAAATGCAAACCGTCAGCCGGGTGCGTGGACTTTCTCCCTTGGGATGCGCGGTGAAGGACTTCCTTATTTTGACAATCACATGAAACTAAGCGAAACGAAAACCGATAAATGGGGTTTCCCGATCGCCATTATGAGCACCTCATGGAAAGAAAATGAATGGAAAATATTTGAAGATGCCCGTAATACGGCTGTCGAAATGCTCGAAGCAGCGGGTCTTCAAAATGTAGTCGGCATAAATAAGCCGGCTCCCGTTGGTAATTCAAATCATGAAATGGGAGGCGCACGAATGGGGCTTGATCCTCGTACCTCTTACCTAAACCGGTGGAACCAAAATCATGAAGTGAGCAATTTATTTGTAACTGACGGCGCGGCCTTTGCTTCTGGAGCTTGCCAAAACCCTTCACTGACATATATGGCAGTTACTGCGCGCGCAGCTGATTATGCCATAAGCCAATTAAAAGCTGGAATTTTATAGCAGGAAGGTTTTTTATGAATGAAGTGCGCTTAGGTATTATAGGACTGGGCAATATCGGCAAACAGCATTTAAATCATGTTGTGGATGGCCTTATTCATAATTGCGAGGTTTCTGCCGTCTGTTCGCGTCAGAAACCTACCTTTGAACTCCCTCAAGGGGTTAAACATTATTGTGATTATAAAAAACTAATAAATTCTGGCGATTGCGATGCCGTATTGGTGGCGACGCCTTCCTATAATCACTGCGAAATTGGTGGTTATGCGCTCGACAAAGGTTTGCATGTGCTGATGGAAAAACCAATTGGCCTTTCGGTTTTAGAGGGCGAAAAAGTCATTTCGAAAGTAAAGAAAAATCAGATATTCGCCATGATGCTTAATCAACGCACAGATCCCATATATGCAAAAATGAAAAATATGGTAAGTGCAGGGTCAATTGGCGCCATTCAGCGCTCTCAATGGACGGCAACACATTGGTTTCGCCCGGAAATTTATTTTGCAGTTAGTGACTGGCGGGCAACATGGCGCGGTGAAGGCGGCGGCTTACTGGTAAATCAATGCATTCATAACCTCGACACCTTTCAGTGGATTTGCGGCATGCCCAGTGAAGTGAACGGACATTGCGAATATGGCAAATATCACGATATTGAAGTCGAAGATGAAGCCACAGCATATTTTAAATATAATAATGGTGCTACGGGTGTTTTTGTTGCCTCAACAGGTGAAGTACCGGGGATCAACCGATTTGATATTGTCGGTGATTTGGGGATGCTGTCCACTGACAGTAAAACACTTACTTTCACACAAAACGAAATTTCGACGGCAAAATTTTCCAAAAACACCCATGATATGTTTTCTATGCCAGGAACCACAATTACGGATGTCACACCCCCAAATTCCATCAATCAACACGCAACGATTATTAATAATTTCGTTGCCGCCATATTAAACCGCGAGCCACTTATAGCCCCAGCCAATGAAGGAATAAATTCCATGGCATTAGCCAACAGTATTTTACTGTCCAGCTGGCAAAATAAACCAATTGAAATACCTATAGATAGCAAACATTTTCAAACCCATCTTAATCAATATATCGAAAAATCTACATTTCGCGAAAAAGCAAATATTGATGCCGTAATTGAATTAGATAAATCTTACCGTTAAAGTGCTGCGATTTGACGGTTTAATGTGCGAATACCGATGGGTAATTCCGAAGCTTTATCGGTCCAATTCGCTTCTATTGAAATGCGGCCCGCATAGCCGATCTCGTTTAACATTTTGAAAAAAGACCTAAAATCTTCCCCAAACACACCGGGAGGTGCGCGTTCTTGATCTTCTGCTATATGAACATGTTTGATATATTTTCTTGCGGCATAAACATCGTTTACCCCGCGCCCTTCTTGGGTCACATGATAATAATCACACACTAACATGGCATTCGGGTGATTGACCTCTTCCAATATATCAACACCATCTTGCATAAAATTAATAAAATTGGTTTCCTCTGAGCGAAGAGGTTCTAGGCATAAAGTAACACCGTATTTTTGCGCGAGCGGAGCCATGTCCGTTAACAGGGAGACAAATTGTGCGCGGGCTTCTATTTTGGAAAAGCCATCAGGTATTCGGCGAGAACCACCGCTTCCATAAACAATTTGTTCAACGCCTGCCCTTTGTGCCCGTTTAAAAGCCACTTCTGCATATTTTAACACATCATCTTTTACATGATTAGGACCAACAGATTTTAAATCACCGCCTATGAAACTATTGCATACAGGGGTTAAGAGTTTGCTATTCTTAACAATATCTAATTTCTTTTGGAAATTTATTTCTGGTTCTTTTGGAATAAGAAAATCATAAACAGGAGGTTCTAAATAAGCTATATCGCTCGTCATAATTTTATCAAGATCACCAAGTTCACTACACACACCAATTAAAAAAGGAGATGCCGTTTGCGCAAATAATGAAACTGGCAATAATCCTGCCGCCAAAATTCCAGTTCCCGTTTTTAAAACATTTCTTCTATTGGTTATAATTATCACTCTCCACCATAAATATGTTCTAGCTCTGGTAAATTTTCCTCAGCTGTCTGTGTAAAATTATTCACTCCCGTGGAAAATAAGTTCAATGATTTTAGATTACTTAAATTTAGCAATTGCTTAGCACCTTCATTGGTAACCTGGGTATCAGAAATATTTAAAGAATATAGCTCTGTTAATTGTCCAATAACAGCCATCTGTGTATCATTTAACGAACTTCTACTTAATTTTAAAACGGTCAACTGATCTTTAATTGCAAGTAACAGATTTAAAGTATCATCCGTTAAGGGCACAAGCGGGGTGGAATATATCACTTCAATATATGGCTCATCTTGAATTGAACGTCTGAATTTAAAGCCAGCATCTTCAAGTTTTTCAATGATATTTGGATCTGCATCAGCGGCTAAAAATTTGACCTCAATGTTACTAAGTCCTAATTCACTGGCAATTATAGTTTGTAAATCAGCGGAAATTCCAACGTCTTTAAGTGATGCATTTTCAACGGCTCCATTTTCAATCCACCATTTAAGTATGGCGATTTGATTTTCCGTTAAGGCTGTTTTTCCTTCTGCGGGCATAAAATTTTCATCGGATGGATGAAGATTAATTCTTTTAAACAGTTCACTATTTTCGAGTGAATTTGCCATGACCGCTGGACCAGTCTTACCCCCTTTTAGTATTGCCGCGTGGTTGTTTAGTTTAAGCTCACCTTTAGTTTTTTCATCATTGTGACATCCCACACAGCGGCTTTCAAAAATTGGCTGAATGATATCTGGGTAAACAAGAGCTACATCTAAACTCGCCGGTTTTAGGCGGGCTTTGGTTGCTGCGGGCAGTCCGGCCATTGTACGGATAGCTTGCGGGGCATGTTCAACTAGAAACGTTGATCCATGGGTCATGTTGGCCCCATAATGACCCGTGAGCGTTAACAAGATTAATTGAACAACACTAAAGGCGGCAACACTTGTTGTTGCCTTGGTTCCGTTCTTGCCAAATAACAACCAACAAATTATTGAAAAGACGGCGACACTAATACCATAGGTCATATGAATGGCCACTGCATCGGCATTATAGCCGCCGCCGAGTGAAAGCATGTAGCCTAATATACAGGTGCCAATGGCGCTTATCGCCCCCCAAAGCCATACGGTTTGCATTACTTCACTACGGGCACGTTTTTTCAAAAAAGCGTAAATTTCCAAACATGCTGCCATCACAAGAATACCAATTGGTAAATGTAATACCAACACATGGAAACGGCCGAAAAATTGTATGAGATCCATATTCTTTACTTCTACCTATGCCATTAAATCTTCAACGACATGACCATGAACGTCGGTGAGCCTAAAACGTCTACCCTGATACTTATAGTTAAGGTTGGTGTGATCAATTCCGAGCAAGTGCATTAATGTTGCCTGCAAATCATGAATATGAACGAGACCGGGTTGGAACTTGCTTTTGTCTGCGGTCATGGGGGCACCAGAACTATCAACGATGTTATATCCATAATCATCAGTTTGACCGTAAGTCGTACCACTTTTAACGCCGCCGCCTGCCATGAATAAACTAAAACAGCGGGAATGATGGTCGCGTCCGTATTTTTCCTTGGTTAACTTACCTTGGCAGTAACTGGTTCGGCCAAACTCACCACCCCAAATAACCAGAGTATCTTCCAGAAGTCCACGTTGTTTTAAATCGGTAATAAGCCCCATAGTCGCACGGTCTACGTCCTTACATTGTCCGGGAATATCGTCCATCATATTATCATGTTGATCCCAACCGATATGATAAAGCTGAATGAATTTTACGTCACGTTCTGCAAGCCTACGTGCCATCAGGCAGTTTGCGGCATATGTACCAGGTTTTCTTGCATCTTCACCATAAAGATCAAACACATGATCCGGTTCATCGCTTAAGTCTGTCGCTTCTGGGATCGTGTCCTGCATCCGATAAGACATTTCATATTGTGCAATTCTTGATAGTATTTCAGGATCACGGGTGCGGTCATATTGTTCTTGATTCATTTTTACAATACGGTCGAGAGTACGGCGGCGGCGCGGTGCATCAATGCCGTCCGGGTTACTTAAATAAAGAACGGCGTCTGATCCGGCGCGAAGCTGAACACCCTGATGTAGTGACGGAAGAAATGCACTGCCCCATAGGCGTGAATATAGCGGTTGGCCCGCGGGTCGGCCTGAACCACGTGACGTCATGACGACAAAATTAGGAAGATTATTATTATCGCTTCCCAGGCCGTAACTAACCCACGAACCGAAACTTGGACGTCCCGCCAACATAAAGCCTGTTTGTAAAATGGTCATGGCAGGATCGTGATTTATGGCATCGGTTGTCATAGACCGGATGATGCATAACTCATCAGATATGCTCGCAATGTTTGGCAGCAACTCACTCACCCAAGCGCCACTTTCACCGTGCTGTTTAAATTTATATTGTGACGCGGCAAGTGGGAAGGATTCCTGTTCCGATGACATGCCCGTAAGGCGTTGAGTGCCTCTGATTTCATCGGGAAGTTCTTCACCATGTTTTTCTTCAAGCATTGGTTTATAATCAAAGAGTTCCTGCTGAGATGGTGCGCCACTTTGCATCAGATAAATAACGCGTTTAGCTTTTGGAAGATGGTGTGCTCCACCCAAAATTCCATTATTAATCCCTGCCATAGCACTCATTGAAGAACCTGCGCCCATTGCCATGCCCCCTAAAGCAACACCAGTTTTTTTAAGAAACTCTCTTCGATTAAATTCTGTATCTATTGGGTTCATGTTTATCGCCTTGTAATAAATTCGCTGAGGTTCATGACAGTGGTTGCAACAACCGCGTAAGACGCGAGTTCCTCACTACCTACTTCAGATATCTTATATTCTCCAATCGAAAGTAGACCGTCAACGGCCTCTTCATCCTGACCAAAATCCATCATCATATCTTGTTGAAGTTCAGATAGTCCTTCAAGCTCGGTTATTGATAAATTACGGCTGAGCAAGCTTTTAGCAATATATTTTATTCTGTCTTCTGTACTTTCATGTTTTATAATCGCATTTTGTGCAAGTACACGCGACGCTTCAACATATTGAGGATCATTCAGAAGGACCAATGCTTGAAGGGGTGTGTTGGTTGACGTCCTACGCGGCGTTGCCACATCACGGGTCGTGGCATCAAAAAGCAGCATAGATGGCACTGGAAGTGTGCGCTTCCAGTATGAATATAAACCTCTGCGATATAAATTCTCACCTTCATCATGCCTATAAACATCGAAAGTGGTCAATTCGCGCCATAACCCATCAGGCTGATAAGGCTTCACGCTTTTACCACCAATCCTAGGCGAAAGTAATTCAGAGCCTTTTAGTACACTATCCCTGATCATCTCGGCACTCATTCGGTAAGATGCTCCCCTTGATAGAAGAATATTTTCTGGGTCTGGAACAGGTGAAATATTGGGCAGTGACGAATCTTGTTGATAGGTTTTCGACATCATCATGGTTTTCAAGATATGTTTAACATCCCAACCGCTTTCAATAAATTCAATTGCCAGCCAATCCAGTAGCTTTGGATGGCTAGGAAGGCTGCCCTGACTGCCGAAATTTTCTGCTGACACGACAATACCTTTACCAAAAAGTGCCTGCCAATAACGATTTACCGTTACACGAGCTGTTAGGGTATTTTCATCAGATGTGAGCCATTGTACCAGCCCTAATCTATTTCTGGGACGACTGTCTCCTAAAGTACCAAACTCAAGAGGTATATTTGCGCTTAGAATTTCTGTTTCGTCGGGTTGTTCATAACTTCCCCGCTTTAATAGATAAGTAGGCCTAGTTGTAAAATCTTCCGGGTAGTCTTCCATGATCATATAAGGCTGGCTATGTTCTTCGATGAGAATGCGTTTTTGGTCGATCAAATCAAACAAGTTTGACTTTGCAGTAACATAGTCCTGATTGTCGTTCATATATTCAGCCGGAATGTTTACTCCGTCCGATGGCCCGTCAATACGGCCATTTATTGATGTAGTTAAGACGGGTGAAGAATACTGGCTTAATGAAACGATCGCTTCATTAGAAAGATTTTTTTTATGATAAAGTCTTATTTCATCAACATCGTGAGAAATACTACCTGTCTCTAAACTATCATACCCCCACCCTGTAAGAAGCGGGTTTGTATTGTCAATTTCACTTGTAAGGGCATCTTTTATGATTTCCGTTTCAATCTCATTACCACCAATATAGAATTTTACGCCTGTGGCTGAACCCGAACCATCATAAGATGCATAAATATGCTGCCATTCTTTTAGATTGGTAATTGGTTCTTTAGAAGTTACATCAATTGCATTCTTGGGCCAAGAGGACACAGAGACGAATTGTAATTTGTCTTCAGTTGTAATGCGAAGGGAAAAACCGCGTTGTTCTTTGCCCATATCCATTTGTTCCAATAAGGAAAAAGGTTTTCTAAGCACTGGCTTATTTGAGGCATAAACATTGCCATTTTTCTCTGCTTCATTTTGGTCTTCCGCTGATTTAGCTTCAGGAGCTACATATTCTTTAGCCTTTAGCTCCTCTCGCCTTGTCCAGACACTAATCCCTAGAGGGTCACTTTTCTTAACGTCAATTGATTTACCGACGAATGCATAGGCGTAATAAATTGAAATCGGCTGTGTGCCGATGCGAATGGCATTGCCAAATTTACCGGGAACAAGAAGTGTATCGTTGGATTGCTCAATCTCTGTTTCCATACCATTGTAGCTTAACGTTCCATCATCAGATAATTCATTGATTATATGTTCAGGAATGGCGGCAACTTCTTTTTCAATCCGTGTTTTATATTCTTCAAAATGAGCCAACTCAATAACCCGCAGGTCTTGTTCTTGCTTTTCAATATCTGACAGCAACTGATTCATTTGATCTAAATATTCATCTTCTTGAAAATAATTCATGAATGGCGGGTGAGCATCTGACCGTGCCTTAACAATACCAAATTCCTTAGTATTATTGAAAAAGGCGAACATGTTGTAATAGTCTTTTTGACTTACAGGGTCGAACTTATGATCATGACAACGGGCGCAACCGACTGTGTGCCCAAGAAAAGTAGTTGATGTCGCATCAACTTTATCGGCCACATATTCAACACGAAACTCTTCGTGCACAATGCCTTCTTCTGAACTCACCAGCGTATTACGATTAAATCCAGTTGCAATAAGAGTATCTTGTGTAGGATTTGGCATAAGATCCCCCGCAAGCTGTACCGTCATAAATTCATCAAAAGGCATATTGTTATCAAATGATTTAATCACCCAATCCCGGTAAGGCCACATTTGCCTCGCGAAATCATTTTGATACCCATGAGTATCACCGTAACGGGCAAGATCAAGCCAAGCAGACGCCATATGTTCTGCATATTGTGGTGTACTTAAAAGATCATCAACCATATATTCGAAATAATCTTCCCGATCATCTGCCATATACTTATCAAATTGTTCTGCAGACGGAATAATTCCCGTCAAATCAAGAAATGCACGCCTAATTAAAGTCGCCTTGTCGGCTTTATCAGATGGGGTTAATCCAGCCGCTTCAATTTTAGCCAAGGTAAAATTATCAATTGGACTTATTGGCCAATCTGCTTGCCCAACAATTGGTAGATCCGCTTTTATCGGTGGGATATAGGCCCAGTGCTTTTCATACACCGCCCCTTGATCAATCCAAGCGCGGATGATTTCCGCTTCTTCCGGTGCAATCGTCATGTGCGACTTTGGCGGCGGCATAATGAAGTCGGGATTATCTGACGTAATTCGTTTGTAAGCGATACTGTTTTCAGCGTCGCCAGGAATGATCGGAAAACCACCCTCTTTTAATTCTTTAAAAGCAATTTCAGGGATATCAAGTTGTAAGTCCGCTTTGCGACTTCCCACATCAGGACCGTGACATTGAAAACAGCGGTCTGATAATATCGGCTTAACTTGTAAGCTATAGCTAATTTGTTCATCTTTTGTTGTGGAATTTTCGCCACAAGCAGTAAGTAGAACACTGAATAGAAATAAAGGCGTGAGCTTAATCAATCGTGAATTCATTTATATATCTTTTAATAATTTTTCCCTAAGCGAAAGATGCTTACTACCCATTCATAAGTTTGTCCTTATGTTATTTATAAGCGTGCATCAAACGCTAAGAAACAAACGTATCAGCTAAAATCAATCAGTGCAAGAGGGACTAAGGCAAGTATCAGCTTGCAGATAAATCCATTACTTGAGTAATTTGATGTGCCCCTGATTTGTTAGACACTTTATGACTTCATTATTGTTTGTTGTTCAAAATCTATCGGTGACAACAATCCGTTGTTACCATGCTTTCTCTTTGGGTTGTAGAAAAACTCGATATAATCAAATATGTCATCAC
>JABIPV010000182.1 GCA_018699075.1 Kordiimonadaceae bacterium
GGATTGCTATCAATATATTTCTTGGAGAAGGCAAATTTAAATAGAACCCTTAATAAAGCTAATATTCTATTTGCTCTAACAGCGGAGCATTTTAACTGGGCTTCACTAAGTAATAATTCTATATCGTCTGTATTAACGGTTTGTGGTGCTTTAGAGCCTATAGCAGGGATGATGTAGCATTTAGTCATGCTTTTCTCATCATAAACATTACGTCTTATTCGATCTCTGTACTTTTCCTTCTCGCGTATTGCAAAAAACTCAGTACATAACTCATCTATATTTTTTATAGAGTTCTTTCTCAGCGTAACTTTTCTATCATTATGTGGATCTTCGCCTTTTTCTACACGAGCTAGTATATCAAGTTTAATAGTCCTCGCATCTTTTAAACCAATCGTGGGATAACGACCTGCTTTATACTTGGGTCTACTTCTTCTAGGTTCACCCTCACGGTGAATGTAGTAGGGCACATACCATGTTTTGGTTCCCTTAGGTGTTATGCGTAATACTAAGCCTGCATCCTTACCTTCACCGTAATAATCCACTGGACCGCCCTTAGGAGCCTCTAGAGCTTCTATTTGTCTATCCTGCTTCGGAAGTATAGCCATAACTACTCCAATTAATAAAAAATGGTCCATATATGGTCCACTATATTGAAAGTGTATGGTAATTGATGAAACACTATGATATAGAAAACCATTGTAATACAGTATATTACATGTATTCATAGAATATCAAGGGATTTCATTGTATATCTTTACATGCGGATTTCTAATCCGTAGGTCACAGGTTCGAATCCTGTCGGGCGCACCATTCTTTGCCTATATTTATTCCTTTGCACAATTATATTTCTTATCTAGGAAAAATATAAATTAGCCTTTTTCTGACTGTTGATCGGTTGTTTCAGTAGTTGAAGCATTTAATAACTGATTTGTTATTACACCAGAAACCATCGCCCCACTGATATTTAAAGCGGTTCTCGCTTTATCAATAAGGGGGTCAACAGCGATAAGAACGCCTGCCATTTCAATGGGAAGTCCCATAATTGGAAAGGCCACAAGAACAGCATTGGGCCATCCGCCGCCATATCCCGCGATCGCAAATGAGCTTACCGTTACCACCAGAATAAGTGTGATGATAAATTCAAAATCTACGTTGATACCAACCGTTGGGGCAATCATTATGGCGAGCATAGTCGGAAAAATATTACCGCAAGCATTTTGGCCGTTTGATGCACCAAATGCCGCTGAAATAGTTGCAATTGTTTTTGGCACACCAAGTTTGTTTGTTTGGGCTTCAATGGTAAGAGGAATACAGGATGATGCACTGCTTGAGGCACCACCGACCATAAGCACAGGAAATGCGGCCTTGAAATATTTTTTCGGGTCATACCCTGACAGGTTAATCAGGCCATAATGAATGAGGAACATTATGGCGATGGCAAGATATGCGGCAATGACAAACTTTCCCAAACCCATAATGTCTGTTAATTGCATTGTCGCGGCTAACTTCGTCATCAATGACATAACACCATAAGGTGAGATGCGCATAATCATCGCCAGTAAGCTCATGACAACCTTTTGTGAAATATCACTTATTTGCATAAAGGTTTTTTGAAATTCAGGCGCTTCATTTATGGCTTTCTGGCTGGCGATAGAAAATAATATGCAAAAGACAATTACGGCTAAAATTGATATTGGTCGCGCGCCTGAAAAATCAGAAAATATATTGCTTGGTATATAACTGGTCAACAGTGAAGCGGCATTGTCGTTTGAAATATCTTCTAGTCTTCCTGTGAAATATGCACCTGTACCAACTTCTCGGGCACCCATAGTAAGGCCTTCTGCGGTTAAACTGAATGCGCTTGAAACGATTGCGGAAATTGTTGATGACATCAGGGCCGTAATGAAAAGAATGCCAATTATTAAACCGCCTATCTTACCAATTGAAGAAAGGTTTTTAATTTGCGAAGTAGCACTAATTAATGTGACCAGTATAAGGGGAATAGTGACCATCTTTAATAAGCTGAGGTAGCCATCACCAATAATATTGGTCCATTCAAGTGTGTTACTAAGTTCCGTACTGTCTACGCCATATATATTTTGCAATATGACACCAAAAATAATACCTGCTAAGAGGCCTAAGAATATTTTTCGCGATGGTTTTAAATTAACACCGCTTGATTTACTTATTAATATTAAGAGGCCAATAAAAACGAGAAAATTTAATATTATGGTTAGCGACATATTCTTTCCTAATAGGTTTAGGTTAATTTATTTTTTGTACCTTAGGCCTTCTAACACTCACAAAGATAGTTAAGGTAAGCACACCGCACACTAAAAATCCACCTATTAAAGGCGCAACGGTACCATCATAGAGTTGTCCGATTATTCCACCGACCAATACAGCGAAAAAGGTTTGTATCGAACTTATGACGGACGTCGCGACACCCGCAATGTGGCCAAAGGGTTCTAGTGCTAGCGCATTAAGGTTTCCAAACAATAATCCAAGACAGAAAAAGGCAATTGTAAGATAAAGTAAAAATAAATTAAGACTTAATTGCCCCTCATTTGAAAAAACGTAGAGATAAAAAATTAAAGAAACGAAAGTAATCGTTATAAGGGCATAAAAACTAAGCTTTTCCATTCCAAAAATAGCGATTAGTTTTGAATTTGCAAATGAAGCAAATCCGAGCGCTAGGGCCAAGGCACCAAAATAAATGGAGAATAAATCACCGAGCATATATTGATCTTGAAGTATTTGTTGAGCTGTACTTAGATAAGCCACGAAAGAACCAAATATTAAACCAAGTGAAACCGTATATCCAAGTGCTTGTGTATGTCGTAATGTTTCAACAATTCCGGCCGAAATAGTAGATAATGAAAATGTCAGATGCTTATCTTTAGCCAAGGTTTCGCCTTGACGATAATGTAACCACATTAGGGAAGCCACTCCATAAGCGAATATAAACCAAAAGATTAAACGCCACTGTGCAAAAAGCAAAATGGCTTGACCAATCGAAGGTGCTAGGGCCGGAACAATAATGAATACAACCGTGATCAGCGACATAATCTTGCCCATCTCAGGTCCGTGAAATTTATCCCTTACCATCGCGAGGGAGACAACCCTACATGATGCAACACCAAACCCTTGGATCACTCTGCCGATGAGCATAAATGATAGATCAGTGGCAAAAATGGAAATGAGTGTACCGATTAAATAAATTGAAATACCAAGATAAATAATTTTCTTTCGGCCATAAGCATCAGATAAGGGGCCATACAACATTAATCCCAGTGACATTCCTAAGAAGACTGCAGAAATAATCAACTGGCTATCATTAGGGTCTAAAATATTGAGATCCGTTGTCATTTGTCCTAAGGCAGGAAGCATAGTATCGATGCTAAGCGCAGCAAGCGACATTATTGCTGCCATTAGACAAATAAACTCTTTATTGCTGCTATCTGAATTGGGGTTATTCATTAGGTCTCTTACATGATTAATTTACTGATGGCCTTATATACTAGTTAAAAGAAAAAGACCGTAATTAAATCATGTTCTTATTTTGTTCTTGATATATACTCAATATTAGGTTATATGTTCTCAATAAAGGAGAATTAAAATGGTTTTTACTTTTAAACAAAAAAAACAATGCTTCAAAAAAGGCCTCTATAAATGCCCCGTACCACCAACTGAAATTAGCCGATATTGGTCAGATTACGATTGGTTTAAGCACGTTGATACTCAAGGCGTCTGGTGCCATTGAAAGATTATGGAAAACCCTTAAAGCGCATTTAAGGGGGTTTTAAGGTAAGTCACACCATTATCATCTGCTGGTGGGAAATTACCCGCCCGCATATTTACCTGCACGGACGGTAAAATTAATTTTGGCATACTAAGTTCTGCATCTCTTGCTGTTCTCGCTTCAATATATTGGTCACGATTTTTGCCAGCTAAATGAATGTTATGTTCCTTTTGTTCTCGAACACTTGTAACCCATTTATAGTCGCGCCCACCCGGTGCATAATCATGACACATGTAAAGTATAGTATCATCAGGAAGTGATAAAATTCGCTGAATACTGTCATATAATTCAGCAGCGTCACCACCTGGAAAGTCACACCTTGCCGTACCGAAATCGGGCATAAACATGGTGTCGCCGATATAACAAGCCCCCTCAATATAATAGGTTATGCATGCAGGTGTATGTCCGGGGGTGTGAAACACTTCTCCTTCAATTGTGCCGATTTTGAATTTTTCCTGATCAGCAAAAAGATGATCAAATTGTTTACCGTCTTTAGTGAATTCTTTTTCAGCATTAAATACAGGTCCAAAAGTGGATTGTACCACTGGTACTTGATTACCAATAGCAATAGTGCCACCGATTTTTTCTTTTAGGTATGGTGCAGCCGTAAGGTGATCCGCATGAACATGTGTTTCTAATACCCACTGACATGTAAAATTATTCTCTTTAATATATGAAATAACCTGATCTGCCGATTTGGTGCTGGTCCTTCCAGAGTCTGGGTCATAATCAAGTACGCTATCGATAATAGCGCATTGGCCAGTTGAAATATCAGCAACAACATATGTAACTGTATATGTAGTAGGGTCAAAAAAAGCTTGTACGTTTGCGGTAGAATTATTTGTCATTTTAAATCTCTCATTGCGTGGATAATCTGTATATTAATTCTCACAGCTCTTTTGACAATGTTTTTAATCAATTTGGCTCTAATAATATGTGTTTACAATTTCGACAATTGTTTTTTAAATGTAAAACTGACTGATTACAGGAGTATACATGAAAATTCCCAACATTTTTTACGGGTGGAAAATCGTAGGAACTTCAGTGCTTTGCTTTTCTGCAAGTCCCGGACAGTTTTTAATTGGCGCATTTAGTTTGTTTATAATCCCGCTTGAGCTCGAATTTGGTTGGAGCAGAACTGAAATTGCCCTTACTACGGCTTTCTTTACAATCGTTCAAGCCGTTATGAACCCCATGATAGGAAAATTAATTGACCGACATGGTAGTAAAGAAATTCTTATACCCACGGCCTTGATTTTTGGTTTAATGCTGGCAATAATTCCATTGATCGTATCAGAAACTTGGCATCTATATCTAATATATTCTATTCTGGGAGTTATCGCGGGTGGCTGCTCGGCCATTCCATACCTTCGGTTTGCTGCCGCTTGGTTCAATAAAAAACGTGGGCTGGCTTTTGGTCTTACAATGTCGGGTGGGGGACTTGGATATGCTTATACACCGCCCTTGGTTCAATATATGATAGATAATTACGGCTGGCATTCAGGATATTATATATTGTCAGCTATTGTCGTACTTATTGCTGTGCCACTTATGTATTTATTTCTTTTTAATAAACCTGCGGATTTGAATATGTATCCGGATGGAAATAGCTCTCCCGTAGAGCTGAAAACTGCCATAAATGATGAAAAAGAAATACCTTTAAAAGAGCTTCTAAAAAGCAGCACTTTTTGGAAGCTATATGTCATTTTTGTATTTCTTACATTTTGTTTATATGGACTAATGTTGCAATTGGTGCCAATGCTTTCAGGCAGGGGAATGGATAGCACAAATGCGGCTTTAGCCTTTTCTACAATTGGAACTACAATTATTATTGCCCGTATTGGTATTGGATATTTACTCGATAAATTTTTTGCACCGAAACTGGCGATGATTTGTTTTCTTTTATCCGCTTGCGGCATTGCAATGCTTGCAACCGGCACTATTGGCTCCACAGTATTTTTTGCGGCGGTACTTATTGGCTTTAGCATTGGTGCCGAATTAGATATATTAGCATATTTAATTACCCGTTATTTTGGCCTTGGGTCATTTGGAATGATTTACGGCATATTATTCACCGCTTTTTTAGTTGGTGTAACAACGGGCCCCGTGGCATATGCCGCGGTTTATGATTACTATGGTTCATATATTAACATGTTAATCGCATGTACCCTTTTATTAACATTTACGGCAGGTTTAATGATGCTTTTGCCTAAATATAATAATGAATAAAGATAAAACCCTTACAAATCATTTGTATTTATAATAAAATAGAGGGATGAAATTTGAGAGAGATGGTTTAGGAAAAACTGATGAAAATTATAGGTAATTTAAAGCCTTTAGAAACGGATGAGCAAGAAACATCTACTTGCTATATGTGCTCAGCTAACTGTGAAGTTCATGTTCATACACGTGTCGAAGAAGGATCAAACGAAAAAACAGTCACTGAAGTCGCGCTTCCGGATTGCATCCGTGGCAGTGCCATGATTGAACACCGTGAGAATAATCAAAGACTTCTACATCCTGAAATTCGCGATGAAGATGGAAAATGGCAACGTGCGTCCTGGGAACAATCCATTCAGACAATTGCCGATCGCTTAAATCAAGTTAAAGAAAAATATGGACCTGAATCAGTTGCTTTTGTGGTCGGATATACTAAAGAACCGCGCCCATATATGCAGCGCCTAGCTTATCTTTTCGGCTCGCCACATTATATTACGGAATCAAGCTGCTGCTTTTCAGCAACCCGCGTCGCCTCTGCAATTACATATGGTGATGGCTATGGTTATTTTTATGGCACAAGCCGTAAATTTCAAAAAGAAACCCGTTGCCGCGTCGTATGGAGCAACGATACGGAAAATTCCCAACTTCCATTTGATAAACATTATTTTTTCAAAAAATCAGAAATTCCGTTAATCGTGGTAGACCCGCGTCTTACGTCACTTGCAAAATCGGCAGATGTACATTTAAGGCTTCGTCCAGGTACGGACGGTGCTCTTGCGCTTGGCATTGCTCATGTGATTTTGGATGAAGGCATGGAAGACCGCGAGTTCCTTAATAATTGGTGCCATGGTGTTAGTGATTATGAAGAATATGTCAAGGAATTTACGCCTGAAAAAACTGCGAAAATAACGGGTGTTGATAAAGAACTTATTATAAAAGCCGCGCGTTTATACGGTAATAACAAACCTGCACAAATATCTTTTTCCCCGCAAGCAACAGTGCATCATAGTAATGCGTGCCAAAATCACCGCGCCTTAATCTTACTTCCTGCTTTAACAGGAAATATTGACATCAAAGGGGGTAACCGCAAGCCGGGCGGCGTATCAGAAAACAGCATCACGCTCCATAAAGAAGTCCTGCCCACATTAGGTGATCCAATAGGGAATGAACACTTTCCAGTATTTATTAATCATTATGCTGAAGGGCAAGGCATGGTGCTTTCTGATTGGATCGAAAGTGGTAAGATCAAAGCGATATTTTCCATTGGCACAAATATCATGATGTATCCGAACTATGGTCGTCTGGAAAAGCTCATGGATAAACTGGAGTTTTTCAGTGTAAGTGATTTTTATGACACCCCAACAAGAAGTCATGCGGATGTTTCTCTGCCGGCGGCTACCCATTTAGAGCGCGAATCATTAATTATTGGTGGTGACAAGGTACGATACCGTCCAAATGTGATCGAACCGAAAGGTGAAGCAAAAGCAGATGCGGATATTATGTTCGCCCTCGCAGAAAAGCTCGGTCTAAAAGAAGGTTTTTGGAACGGTGATATTAAAGCATCATTTGAAGAAAGACTTGAAGGAACAGGATATACTCTGAAGGATTTGCCGAAGAAGGGGGCATCAGCACCATTTGATCTTGGCCCTGATATTGAACGAAAGTATGAACAAGATGGTTTTCAGACAAAATCAGGAAAAATTGAATTTGTTTGTAGTATATTGGAAGACTATGATTACGAAGGTCTGCCTGTTTATAAGGAACCATATTGGTCGCCCATCAGCACACCGGAAATTGCCAAGGACTATCCGTTTATTTTAACTTCCGGCAGCAGAAGTAAAAATTATCAACATTCCCAAGGCCGTAAACTGGAAAAACTTATCGCGCTAGAGCCCTATCCGGTTCTTAAGTTAAATAGCGAAGATGCTCTTAAATTAGAGGTTCAAAATGATGATTGGCTTCGTGCTTCTTCCCCCGTGGGTGAGCTGGAAATTCGCGCATTTGTCACCGACGAAGTAGCGCCCGGTGTCGTTCATATTCCCCACGGTTGGGCCGATGCGCCGGTGAATTATTTATTCACCGACAAGGCATTATGTGAAATTACTGGCTTCCCGGGTTTTAAATCAGGCTTATGTAATGTTGAGAAAATATGACCTAAAGAATAAATTTCGATAAGTCTGACGTGTCCGCAAGGTCACCAATATGCTTGGTGATATAATCCGCATCAATTGTTAGTTCCGCAGCGGGCATGTCGGTTGCTTCGAAGCTGATTTCATCTAAGATACGCTCAAGCACCGTATGCAGGCGTCTTGCACCAATATTTTCCACACTTTCATTTATTCTTGCCGACATTTTTGCGATCGCGGCAATACCGTCTTCTGTGAAGTTGAGCGTAATGTCTTCGGTGCCAAGTAAAGCAACATATTGTTTGATTAGACTGTAATCAGGTTCCACCAAAATATGTTTGAAATCATCTTCCGTAAGCGCATCAAGTTCAACCCGAATAGGCAAACGTCCTTGAAGTTCAGGCAGAAGGTCAGATGGCTTCGCGACTGAAAAAGCACCCGATGCGATAAATAAAATATGGTCGGTTTTAATGTTACCGTGCTTTGTGGATACAGTGCAGCCTTCAATCAGCGGCAGTAGATCACGTTGAACACCCTCGCGGCTGACTTCACCGCTATTGCGGTTTGAACGTCCAGCAATTTTATCGATTTCATCAATAAAAACGATTCCCGTTTGTTCTGTGTTTTCAATTGCTTCACGAATGATCCCTTCTTCATCAAGAAGTTTTTCACTCTCATCTTTTACGAGTACGCTATGAGCTTCGCCAACAGTCATTTTTTTCTTTTCAGTCTTTGAACCTCCCATTCCACCAAGAATATCGCCGAGGTTAAGCATGCCCATGCTGGCACCTGGCATACCAGGAATATCAAATGATGGCATGTTTGATGACGGGTTTTCGATAACGTCAACTTCTATTTCTTTATCATCCAATTGACCTTCACGAAGCATCTTTCTAAATTTTTGGCGTGTATCATCACTTGCTGTTTCACCGACCAGTGCATCAAGAACTCTTTCTTCTGCTGAAAGTTCTGCCTTACTGTTTACGCTACTCTTTTTCTTTTCGCGTATAAGGCTAATGGATATTTCCATTAAATCACGTACGATTTGTTCCACATCACGGCCAACATATCCGACCTCCGTGAATTTCGTTGCTTCCACTTTGACGAAAGGCGCGTTTGCTAGTTTAGCAAGTCTTCTTGAAATTTCGGTTTTACCAACACCTGTGGGGCCGATCATCAGGATGTTCTTCGGCAGAACTTCTTCCTTCATTTCACCTTCCAGTTCTTGGCGACGCCAACGATTGCGAAGGGCAATGGCAACAGCACGTTTTGCAGGATTTTGACCAATAATATAACGGTCCAGCTCAGATACGATTTCACGTGGTGAAAAAGAAGTCATTAAAAATTCCAGTACTCTTAAATATCAAGTGTTTCTACGGTAAGATTATTATTTGTGTAAACGCATATATCAGCGGCAATCCCCAAAGCCTTTTTGCCAATTTCTTCGGCATCAAGGTCTTGATCCAACAGCGCCATTGCAGCGGCTAAGGCATAATTGCCTCCGGAACCAATAGCGATAAGACCATCTGTTGGCTCCAAGACGTCACCTGTTCCTGTAAGGATAAGCGATACGTCTTTATCAACTACCGCCATCATTGCTTCCAATTTGCGAAGGTATCTGTCCGTACGCCAATCTTTTGCCATTTCAACGCAAGCCCGGGTGAGCTGGCCGTTATAACGCTCTAACTTTTCTTCTAATCTTTCAAAAAGTGCAAAAGCATCTGAGGTTGATCCCGCAAAGCCTGCGATGACGCTGCCGTCACCTATACGGCGGACTTTTCGGGCGTTTGCTTTAATTACCGTATTGCCAAGTGAAACTTGACCATCGCCGACAATCACGACTTTATTGCCTTTACGCACACTTAATATTGTTGTGCCGCGCCACCCTTTGGATTGTTCTGTCATGTGTTAGACCTGTTATAATTAAGTTATAAATCAAAATGTGGGGGCTTTTAGGGCTGCGGTCAAGGGGCATGTTCTATTTTCAAATATTTTTTTATAAATATGATAAGTTTTTCGCACAAAGCTGGTACTTTTTTCTAACTACTGCTATATGTCAGATCAATTAAGTAAAGACCAATATGAAGGAGGCATTAATGCGTCAAGCTACTGTCGAACGCGCAACAAAAGAAACATCCGTATCTGTAACCGTTAATTTAGATGGTGACGGTAAATATGACGTGGAAACCGGGATCGGTTTTCTTGATCATATGATGGAGCAACTTTCGCGTCATAGCCTGATTGATATAACACTTAGGGCAAAGGGTGATACGCATATTGATTTTCATCATACAGTGGAAGACGTTGGCATTGTAGTTGGTCAGGCCATTGCTGATGCTCTTGGTGATATGCGGGGTATTACGCGTTACGGGAATGCAATAATTCCTATGGATGAAACATGTACACGTTGTTCGGTGGATATTTCCGGCCGTCCTTTTATCGTGTTTTTGGTTGATTTTACCCGTGATAAATTGGGTGATATGGATACGGAGCTTTTCCTTGAATGGTTCCGTGCATTTGCGCAAGGTGCGGGGGTCACTTTACACGTCGAAAATATGTACGGTGAAAATAACCACCATATTATCGAATCGTCCTATAAAGCATTGGCGCGCGCAATGCGTCAGGCGATTGAAATTGATCCACGTAAATCGGATGCTATTCCTTCGACCAAAGGAATGTTAGGTAGTAAGTCAGATTAAGTGATGAATACTGTTATTATTGATTATGGTTCGGGAAATTTACGTTCAGCGGAAAAATCAACAATTCGCGCCGCCGAAGGATTAGGCATGGATGTTATTGTTAGCCCAAACCCGGAAGATATTATTAAGGCCGATAGAATTATTCTGCCGGGGGTAGGTGCATTTGCAGATTGCATGAAAGGCTTGAACGAACTTGACGGTATGCGAGAGGCTTTAGAAGAAGCCGTGCTTAAAAAAGGCACACCGTTTCTTGGTATTTGTGTGGGAATGCAGCTACTGGCGGATGCTGGACTTGAACATGGTCGGACAAAAGGACTGGGCTGGATTGGTGGAACCGTGGAAACACTTGTCGTTGATGAAAGTTTAAAAGTACCTCATATGGGTTGGAATGATTTAGAAATTAGTCAGAATAACCATCCTTTACTTGACGGTATTAAAACAGGAGACCATGCTTATTTTGTTCACAGTTATCACTTTAAAGCAACTGATCAAAGTACGGTTCTGGCTGAAGTGGATTACGGTGGAAAAGTGACAGCAATGGTGGCAAGTGATAATATCGTCGGCACCCAGTTTCACCCGGAAAAAAGCCAAAAGTTAGGTTTAGCGTTATTAAAGAACTTTTTGCAGTGGTCACCTTAATTTAGGCGCAACATGAAAATGACAAAAGAAAATACAGATATCGAAAGCACAAAAGAAAAAGAAGGCCCACGTCTTAGTATTGATGAAGTTAAATCATTGGATAATGTGGATATTTTGGAACTTTGTGAAACGACTCGTGTGGCTATTCTTGCCCATGAAGGGTTTAATTGGCTTACGCCGCCACCGGAAAAAACGCTGGAAAGTTTCTGGAAAGGGGTTTTTATAATTCCCGACCGTACGTTAATCATTGCCAGAATGGATGGTCAAATTGCCGGTTGTTGTCAACTGGTTCGCCCGCCGTCAAATAACGAATCTGGTGCTTTTCGGGGTTATGTAGAAACATTCTTTTTAGCACCTTGGGCGAGGGGGCATAATCTGGCAAAAGCCATGCTGCAAAAGACAGAAGACATCGCCCGCGAACAAGGATGCCGTACACTTGAATGTCAAATGAGTTCCGATCAACAGGCCGCCATTGCTATATGCGAATGGATCGGTATGGATCGCTGGGGCATTAAAGAACGTTATGCTGAGTTGGATGGCATTTTTATGTCAGGTTATTACTATTCGAAAAATTTGGACTAAAAAATGATTTTATTTCCCGCCATTGATTTAAAAGACGGCAACTGCGTGCGCCTTGTAAAAGGTGAAATGGATCAGGCAACAATATTTAATAATGATCCCGCTGATCAGGCAAAGAAATTTGAAGATCAAGGCTGTGAATGGTTGCATATTGTCGATTTGAACGGCGCCTTTGCAGGAAAGCCTGTTAATGGTGATGCGGTAAGTTCCATATTAAAAAATGTGTCTATTCCAGTGCAGCTCGGCGGCGGTATACGCGATGTTGATACCATCAGAAGCTGGATAGAAAAAGGCATTAGCCGAGTGATCTTGGGTACTATAGCCTTACGCGATCCTTCGATCGTTATTGAAGCTGCGCGTGAATTTCCGGGTAAAGTTGCGGTGGGTATTGATGCGCGTAACGGAATGGTCGCGGTTGAAGGATGGGCAGAAACATCTGATATGTCTGCGGTTGAGTTGGGTAAAAAGTTTGAAGATGCCGGCGTTTGTAGCATTATTTATACGGATATTGACCGGGACGGTACAATGGAAGGCTTAAATGTTGATGGCACCATTGAGCTTGCAAATGCGCTGAATATTCCTGTTATTGCCTCAGGCGGCGTTGCCTCCCTTGATGATTTAAAAGTATTAAAAGTTGCCGCAGGTAAGGCGACAGGCGTGATCGAAGGTGCCATATCAGGTAGGGCGCTTTATGATGGTAGTTTAGATGTCGGTGACGCTATTTCATTTTTACAGGATAATACATAATGTTAAAGTCGCGCATTATACCTTGTTTGGATGTTAAAGATGGTCGGGTCGTAAAGGGCGTTAATTTCGTCGGCCTTCGCGATGCGGGTGATCCGGTTGAGCAGGCCAAAATTTATGATGCTGCGGGGGCCGATGAACTTTGTTTTTTAGATATCACGGCCTCAAGCGATAATCGTTCAATTATTTATGATGTAGTGCGTAAAACGGCTGAACAATGTTTTATGCCTTTAACCGTGGGTGGCGGGGTTCGTGGTGAAGAAGACGTTCGTAATTTACTGCTGGCGGGTGCAGATAAGGTTTCTGTTATGACGGCCGCCGTTAATAGACCGGAACTCGTGCGTGAACTTGCAAGCAAGTTTGGTTCTCAGTGTATTGTCGTCGCAATTGATGCTAAATCAGTGGGGAAAAATAAATATGAAGTATTTACCCATGGTGGGCGCACGGCAACAGGCATTGATGCGGTTGAATATGCGAAACTTGTGGCCTCATATGGTGCGGGAGAAATCTTGTTAACCTCTATGGACCGGGACGGGACCAAAAGCGGTTTTAATATTGAACTTACCAGGGCGATTGCCGATAGTGTGTCCATTCCGGTAATAGCATCGGGGGGTGTTGGCACGTTAGACCATATGGTCGAAGGTATTCGAGATGGACATGCGACGGCGGTGCTCGCCGCTTCAATTTTTCACTTTGGTGAATATAGTATAGAAGAATGTAAAAAACATATGGCCGACGCGGGCATTGAAGTTAGGATTTAACATGACAGATAAAAGTGAAATATTGGCTGATTTAGCCGCAGTAATTGAAAGTCGTAAAAATAGCTCTTCCAAAAATAGCTATGTGGCGACACTTTTTAATAAAGGCCGCAAAAAAATAGCCCAAAAAGTTGGTGAAGAGGCCGTGGAATTAGTCATTGCCGCCGCTCATAATGACAGGGAAGAAGCCATTTCAGAATCTGCTGATCTTCTATTTCATATGTTGGTTCTCTGGTCAGATATGAATATCAAAGCAGAAGATGTTTATGGTGAGCTTCGTAGCCGTGAAGGTCTGTCCGGTATTGAAGAAAAAAAATCTAGAGGGGAGTTTTTAGATGGCTTATGATCCAGAAAATATATTTGCAAAAATCCTCAAGGGTGAAATTCCTTGTGATAAAGTTTTTGAAAATGATTATGCTTTAGCTTTTAATGACATTAATCCTCAAGCCCCAGTACACACACTGGTAATCCCTAAAGGTGAATATATCAGTATGGCGGATTTTTCAGTAAATGCCTCAGAAGAACTCGTAACGGGTTTTTTTCGCGCCGTTGGTGAAACAGCACGCCAACTGGGTCTTGAAGAAGGCGGATATAGACTTATTGCCAACACAGGCGAAAACGCTCACCAAGAAGTCCCCCACCTACATTTTCATATTTTAAGCGGGCGACCATTGGGCCCAATGTTGTCCTTTTAATAAGTCACTCATATATGAGTGACTGCTAACGGCCCTAAGCAGACGTTCACTATTGGCGAGATTATTCAAAATATTGATATTTAAATCTAAAAGAGAAGAATTACTTAATATAAATTGATTATTGAACTAGTAACTTTTTTAACCAGTTTTCGAAAGCGTAACGAGCTTCTTCTTTGGTAAAGGTATTGTGCCCCAAACCAAGCTCTAGCCAAAAGCCATCAAGCATAGCTGCTAATTCCAAAGAATTAGCCTTAATATCACCTTCAATGTTGGATGCAATCATTACATCTTGAATAAGCAATTCCAATACTCTTCGGTCGTTATTATAAATTACTTTATGAAGCGAAGAAAGTGAACTATCTTGCCAGCTTAGGAACCAGAAAGCTGACCACAGGCCCACAGATTCATTTAAAGAAGGTGGTGGCTGAAAACTTGCGCCGACATATGCCTTTAAGCGATTGATCGGGTTTTTGCCCGCTTTATCCACAGCAATTGATTTGGTTTTTGAGTATTCTTCATTTGCATAGATAAATGCCTGAAGAATTAATTCATCCTTATTTTTAAAGTGATGATTAATTAGCCCAGGAGATACACCAGCTTGCTCTGAAATTACCCGGACAGTTGTTTTTTCCGGGCCCAATTTTGAAAGTGAAATCATAGTTGCTTCTACGATCTGCATCCGTCGATCATCTTTCGGTATTCGGCTGAATTTTTTCTCTGAACTTAGTTTCATATTTTAATTTCTTTTTCAGTGCAAAAGACAATCTAAAATACACTCTTAAACAATAACGTCTTTTGTATTACTATACATCTGTATAATTATTATATTGGATGTTAATTCATAATATTCTTACATAATATTGTATACTACCTCAATTTAATAACAAGATATTTAGTTTAAATTGGTTGCAAGAGAAATATTTTTACTTTATTAAACAACTGTATAATAATTTTTAATCATTAAATATAGTATTAGTATCCAGAAATCACCTGGAAGAGTAACGTTGAAATGTATGTAGCCTATTCGTTAAAATAAGGAAAAATTCTATGAGTAATAATCAGAATTACGACGCGATCATCTTTGGTGGCGGCCATAATGGCCTTACATGTGGCTATTATCTGGGTAAAGCGGGACTTAAGGTTAAAATTCTTGAACGTCGTGGTATTGTTGGCGGTGCAGCAATCACAGAAGAATTTCATCCGGGTTACCGTAATTCTGTCGCCAGTTATTCCGTAAGTCTGCTTAACCCAAAAGTGATAGAAGATATGTCACTTGCCCGTCACGGGATGGTGCTTAAAATTCGGCCAACCCCCTATTTTCAACCGCACAGTGACACCAGTTATTTAATCATTGACCGCGATCCTGAAATTACGGCAGAGCAAATTGGAAAATTTTCACAAAAAGACGCAAAAGCATACCCGGTTTTTCATGAGCGTCTTGAAAAAGTCTGTGAGTTCCTGCGAGGTATGTTGCTTAAAACCCCGCCCAATCATGGTGGTGGATGGCGCGATTTATTGGCCGCCGCCGGAGCGGCCAATCACGTCCGAAAAACCGGAAACCAAACTCAAAAAGACATATATGACCTTTTCACTATGAGCGCAGGTGACCTTTTGGATCAATGGTTTGAAAGCAATGAATTAAAGGGAATATTGGGCTTTGATGCCGTGATTGGAAATTATGCAAGCCCCTATACGCCGGGTTCCGCTTATGTGCTTCTTCATCATGTTTTTGGCGAAGTAAATGGCGTTAAAGGCGCATGGGGTTATGCAATGGGTGGAATGGGTGCAATTACTCAGGCCATGGCCAAGGCATGCGAAGAAGTAAATGTTGACATTGAAGTTGATGCAGCCGTTAAAGAAGTTATCGTCAATAACGGTGCGACCGTAGGTGTTGAAATGGAGGATGGGACAGAATTATATGCCCCCAAGATAATTTCAAACCTTAATCCAAAGCTCCTTTACACTAAATTAATAGCCAGCGAGCATCTTTCTGAAGATTTTAACCGTAGGATCAGCGGTTGGGTGTGTGCATCGGGTACGTTTCGCATGAATGTGGCGTTAACTGAACTTCCTGATTTTACCTGCCTTCCAGGTAAAGAAGTTAGCAAACACCATAGCTCTAGCATTATTATTTGCCCAACAATGAAATATCTTGATGATGCTTATCTAGACGCGCGCTGCGATGGTTGGGCGAAAAAACCAGCCATAGAAATGCATATCCCCAGCGTTGTTGATGATAGCTTGGCACCACCCGGACATCATGTCGCAAGTCTATTTTGTCAACAATTTGCCCCAGAAATACCTGACGGGCGAAGCTGGGACGACTGCAAAGAAGAAGTTGCCGACCTTATTATTGATACAATCAACAATTACGCTCCTAATTTCAAACAATCCATCGCGGGCAGAATGTCATTGTCACCACTTGATCTTGAGCGAAAAATCGGCCTTATTGGTGGCGATATATTCCACGGCTCTCTTAATTTAAACCAAATGTATAGCGCCCGCCCCGCACTTGGCTACGGCGATTATCGGGGACCACTTAAAGGGTTATATATGTGCGGGTCTGGAACCCATCCCGGTGGGGGCGTCACTGGCATCCCCGGTCACAATGCCGCGCGGGAAATATTGCGCGATTAAAAATTCAATAAATGTGTTAATGAAAGACAGTCGAAAACACTGATTTTTTTAAAGATTTAATGATGTTATAGAAGGAACAGAAATGTCTAGCTCAGTAATTGATAGAACAATTGGCTTTCCCCTTGGCAGTATAGCAGAAACGAAAACTGCTTTTACAGAACCACTGGGTAAGAGGTTATATTCTTATGCCAGACGTGAAAACCCGACGGTGACCAGTTGCGAGCTTGCCCTTGCAGAAATCGAAATGGCCGAAAAATGCCTTCTGACTACTTCCGGTATGACTGCAATTGATGTTGCTTATTCCATATTTAATGACCCGAACGATCATCGCCCATGGATTTTCCCCGATGATTCCTACAGCGGA
>JABIPV010000127.1 GCA_018699075.1 Kordiimonadaceae bacterium
ATGCTAACTATTATGCCACAGGTAATATTTTAAGACCTGTTGAAACTGCGGGATGGAGTTATCGGGAGGGGCATGTTGTTGGCGCTATGATTGCTGATGATCTGGAGGGGAAATTGTCTGATATCAAGGACGCAAGTGTTTTATGCCGCTGTGAAGACCCTGTTAAGTTGGTCGTGCCACAAAGAATAATACCCGGCCGGACAGGTGGGTTTAAACATTTGCAGCTTCGGGTGAGCCGTGCGGTAAAGGGTGAGCTGATTATTGCAGATAATCTCGGGAGAGAGTGGAAGAAGAAAATGTCAGTTTTACCAGAACGAAGAATACTGGTAGCATTATCAGAACTGGGTATATTGGAAAACACAGGAACTTTGAGAGTTTATTTTAAAGAATAATGGCTAGAGGGAAGTCTTATATGCAAAACCACCGCTTTGCGGCAATAGATCAGGGCACCACAAGTACGCGGATAGCCGTTTTCGACAATAATGGCGCGTTTCAGACAGATTGCTCCAGAATGAGCATAAGCCATAAACAAATTACACCAAAAACCGGCTGGGTTGAGCATGATGCGGAAGAAATACTGGCAAATATTAAAAAATGTATTGCCAGCTGCGGCTCTGTTGATGCCATAGGACTATGTCATCAGGGAGAAAGCATTGTTGCATGGAACGCTGAAACGGGAAAGCCGATATATAACGCTATTATCTGGCAGGATATGAGAACCGAGGATGTGATCCAGAAATTAAAACAGGATGGACGTGAAGCAACTATAAAGAAAAAGACAGGTTTACCGCTGGATCCTTATTTTTCAGCAAGTAAAATGGGATGGATATTAAAAAATATTGAAGGTGCTAAAGAGCTGGCAGAAAAGGGTAAGCTGCGTATTGGAACGATGGATAGTTATTTTCTGGACAGTCTAACAGGAAACTTTTTCACTGATTATAACTCGGCTTCCAGAACATCACTTTTTAATATCCACACCCTTAAATGGGATAAAGAACTTTGCAAGATATTCGGTGTGCCCATCCACTGTTTGGCAGAGATTAAAGATACTGTTGGTCATTTCGGCGAGGTGGAAATTGACGGTCATTCTACGCCGGTTACGGCTTCATTGATTGATCAGTTTGCCGGTATTTATGGTCATGGATGCAGAAATAAAGGTGATGCAAAAGTAACCTTGGGAACGGGTGCCTTCGTTCAGTCACTGAGCGGAAATGAAATATATGATGTTGGAGATACCGGCTTGGTTCCGACACTATGTTGGAAATTTCCAGATGAAGAAGCGGTGTTTGGCCTTGATGGTGGTGTTTATAACGCTGCATCAGCGGTTAACTGGGCAAAGAGCATTGGATTATTTTCAAGTTATAGTGAACTAGAGGGATTTTCAGAACGCTCAGCGGCCGAGAGGGGCCTTATGTTTGTACCGGCACTATCAGGGCTAGGCTGTCCTTATTGGGATCGCACTGCTGCTGGCATTTGGACCGGACTTTCGTTGGAAACCAGCAAAAAAGATATGCTTCAATCACTGCTGGAAGGAATTGCAGTAAGAACTACGGAAGTTATCGAGGCTATGGACAATATATCTCCACTAGGAGGAAGCGTGAATGTAGATGGAGGGCTTTCAGTAAATGGTTATTTCAGGCAATTTTTGGCAGATATTTCGGGCAAAACCATTATTTCACCTGTGAATAAGGAAATAACTGCTTTTGGCGTGGCGATGTTGGCGAGAAAAGGCTTAGGGAATGACCAGGAAATTAAGCTGGAGCAGAAGGTGGAGACGACAGAACCGAGGAATATAGACAGGAAAAATATCCTCAATAAATATAAAGAAATTATAGCCCGTTCACGCGGTTTAAGAGAATAGAATAGGGAATAGGAAATGGCTGAATTAGGGAATATTGTAATTTATATTATTATGATAGGGGTGGTGCTGGGTGCAGCAGCATCGGTGATCAAACCCGAAAGCGGACTGGGAAAAGAGTTTGTTGGCGGTATTCATGCAATCGGCCCGGTGTTTCTGGCTCAGGCCGGTATTATGGCCGCAATTCCGTTTCTTTCTCAGGCTATATCCTATGCGATAGGACCAATGTTCGAAATGCTCGGCTCCGATGCATCAATCGCAGCACTTTCGATTATTGCTGTAGATATGGGCGGCTACCAGCTCGCTGATGCATTGACGGAAAATCGCGATATTTGGATTACTGCGTCACTTGTTGGTTATACGTCAGGTGCGACTATTGTCTATTTAATCCCTGTTGGTCTGACAATGCTGGCCCCGAAAGATCATAAATATCTGGCACTCGGGGCTATGGCTGGGCTTATCAGTATTCCGTTTGGTGTCTTAACGGCCTTGCTTATTACCACAATGAATAACCTTCCGATCAGAGATGTTATTTCGACAAACTCTGAAACACTTCATTATATTGCACTGGACTTTGTAGACATGATGCAGCTTCTGGCACCATTATTTGTTTTCTGTTTCCTGCTGGCGGCAGGATTGAAATTCATTCCAAATGTAATGGTTAAAGGCTTTCTGGTTTTTGGCAAGATAATGGATGCGTTCATTAAAATGGTCCTTGCTTTTTCTATAGTAGAATATTTCACTGGCTTCTTTAGCTTTGTTTTCGGCGGATGGGGCCTTGATCCATTATTTGCTGATGAAAATGAATTGTTCAGGGCGATAGAAATAGCAGGATATATAGGCATTATGCTCGCTGGCACATTTCCAATCTGCTACTTATTTCAGACTTACTGTAAAAAGCCTATGCATGCTCTTGCATTGAAACTTAAGTTATCTGATAGCGGGGCCATTGGTTTCGTGTTTGTTTTTGCAAATATCATTGCCGTCTATCACCTGTTTAAAGACATGAATGCAAGGGACAAAGTAATATGTGTTGCACTCGGTGTCTGCGCCCAGGCTGTGATCGGTGATCATCTTGCCTTTACAGCAAATTTCCAACCAACATTAATTTTGCCTATTTTACTTGGTAAACTGGCTGGTGGTTTTATTGCAGTATATATTGCCATTAAAATATCTGTACCGGCGGCAAACTTGTATGAACAAAAAGAAAAACTGGCTGAAATTTAGCAGTAAACGGTTATAGTTCAGGCTCCCATGGGGTGTTTCCATCTTTTTCTCGCAGAAATTCAGCATCAACTTCTTTATACCAGGAAAAAAGCATAGACCTTAACTGTTCCACTTTTTCTGGCATCTCATTTGCTAAATCATGAAGTTCATCTGGATCTTTTGAAAGATCATAAAGATGATGGCGTCCATCTTCCAGACGTTGAATAAGTTTATAGTCGCCCAGTCTGATTGCCGAGGCAGGCATGCCGCCCTGATTGCTATAATGGGGGTAATGCCAGTATAAGGGCTGTTCTGTGCTCTCAATTTCACCCTTAATTTTTGAAACTAGGCTATTGCCGTCAATATTTGATTTATCAGCGCCGGCTATTTCCATAATGGTGGGGAAAATATCTAAGCCTGTTACGGCTGCTGGATTGGTATAATCGGTTTTGCCTACATTTGGCCAACGCACCATAAAGGGTACACGAATGCCACCTTCATATATCCAGCCTTTGCCACCCCGAAATGGTAGGTTACTGGTCGGGGAGCCTTCTGCCGATGAAAGTCCTCCATTATCAGACGTAAAGAAAACAACCGTATTATCATCAAGTCCGGTTTTCTCAAGCTGTTTTAGAACACGGCCAATATTAAGGTCCATATGTTCGACCATGGCGGCATAAGTTGAATGAGTTTGATTTTGGCGCACGGCGCGTATTTCTTCGGTTGGCCAGATTTGTTCTTCTTGCGTAAAGATGGATTTCAGGTTATTTGCATCATATTTACTGATGGTTTCTTTTGGTGCGTTTAATGGCGTATGAACCGTGTAAAAAGAAAGGACCATTAAAAAAGGATCTTCTGATTTGCTATATCCTTCCAGTAAGTTCATAGCTTCACTGCTCAAGCGTTCGGTTAAATATTCGCCGTCATTTTTGTCTGCCAGTCTTGGGTTATTATAGGGGGCGAAATAACCGGAGCCTTTACTTTCATTTTGGCCCCTTGGTGAGCCGCTCCAATAGCCGCCGATATTGATATCGAAACCTTGATGTTCCGGCCAATATTTTTCATCATGACCCAAATGCCATTTGCCGAGAAAAGCGGATTTATAACCTGCTGGTTTTAAGGCTTCTGCGAGTGTGACTTCCTCGCTTGGCATATGGTGGATATCCTTAGCCCATTTATATGTTTCTGATCTGCCCTGACCTTCTTCAAGGCGGAACCAATCAGTAGCGTTTAGACGGGCAGGATTTTTCCCGGTCATTAACGCGAGGCGGGCGGGGCTACAAACGGGGCTTGCTGAATAGTTTTGACTAAACCTTACACTTTGCGTGGCTAGTTTTTGTAAATTGGGTGTCTGGTAATAAGTGTCCGGATTATTGGGGGAAATATCCATCTGTCCCAAATCATCAACGACAATGATCAGAAAATTCCATTTATTATTTTCTGCATGAAGTGATAAGGGGATCATAAATAGGCTAAGCAATGATATTACTATGAATTTCAAGTTTTTTATAAGCATTGCTTTCTTCCCTATATATTAAATCGCAATCAATGCCGCCGTAACTTTGCGGCCTTCTTGTAGTAGCACATTATATGTCCTTGCTGCGGCACCTGTGTCCATTATTTCGATGGCGATGTCATTTTTGGCAAAGGCGTGGCGGATATCTTTATTAAGAAAAGCCATACTTTGGCCCATACCAATGATCAGAATTTCAACGCCCGAATGGTCTTTCAGTATCGGCTCAAGGCTTTTTATGGTGATATTTGCGTGTTCTGTAACATCCCACGGATAAAAGCCTGACGGCGTGATCAGCATTGATCCTTCAAAGCGGCTTTCACCCATGCGGAACCCACCATCACCATAACCGGCAATGAAGGCTTCTTCGCTTGATTTGATTTCAGTGAATTCCATTATCTGTATTGGGGCGGCAGGACTTCCTGGCCTTCGGCTGGTTGATCGTCTTCGCGCCTTAGTTCAAACCATAGAAGCACCGGTGAGGCGATAAAGACTGATGAATAAGTACCAACAAAAATACCCCAGATCATCGCCGCAGTAAAACCGTGGATCACTTCACCACCAAAATAAAACAGCGCCGCAAGAGCAAGCAGCGTGGTAACGGATGTCATGACCGTACGCGCCAATGTTTCATTGAGGCTTAGATTAATAAGATCAGGCATTTCTTTTTTACGGTATTTGCGTAAGTTTTCACGGATCCGGTCATAAACCACCACCGTATCATTAAGCGAGTAACCAA
>JABIPV010000184.1 GCA_018699075.1 Kordiimonadaceae bacterium
ATATATAAGATTTATTAAAAATTACTGTCCAGTTGCTGAATTTGGCCTTATTAATGAAACTATTCATAAAGTGAATGAATGTGTGCGTGTAAAAGACTTGTTTATTTTACGAGACATTTATGTGCAAATGCTCACTATGTATTTTAAAAAATAATGATAAATGACGATAAACATATGAAATTACCTCAATATATTTTAAATTCTATCCTCGGATCGTGGAAATTTGTCCAAGCTAAACCATCAGCAATGGAATATCTTGATCAATCATCCGATGGATTTTGGAAAAGTTTTTGGGCAATTGCAGTTATGGCACCTGTTTTTGTTCTTTGGGCCATATTTAATACCCGTAATGAAGTATTAAATTCTGCAACTGGTATTGAAATATCTTATCCTTTTTTATCAGAAGGAATATTTTTCATCATTGCATTACCGTTCACTGCATTCGTCATGATATATTTTACCAAATTCATGAAAATTAGTGAAAATTACTCGTCAATGGTAATCGCCTATAATTGGGTCAGCGCCATGATTTATGTCATCATGGCGCTAATCACCATGATCCTTTTATCGGGATTTATTAGCGAACAAATATCGGCAATAATTTTAATGATGATTAGATTTTATTTTGGATTTTATGTGTTGTGGTTCACGCTTAAATCATCCCTAAAAATTGGCGGATTTTTGTCTTTTGGCGTACTTATTTTTGTCAAGCTTTTGGATACATCTTTGCTGGTCATATTATATCAAATATTTAATCCTGAATATTTTGAAGCCATATTTGCGATGGCTAATAGTCAACCTTCATAAAATATAAACCGTCGGGTGGTGCATTCAATCCAAGAGCCGTGCGATCTGCGGCATCTAAAGCACTTTTCAAATCATCTTTTGTCCATTTGCCACGCCCTACATAATAAAGGCATCCAACCATAGACCTGACTTGATGTTGAAGGTAAGAAATAGCTGAAGTATCAATATATATGTTGTCACCATCCCTTGTCACATCAAGTTTTTCTAAAGATTTAAGAGGTGATTTTGATTGGCAATGTGCACTTCTAAAAGTGGTAAAATCATGCTGGCCAATAAGGACTTGTGCCGCGTCATGCATAGCATTTACGTCTATCTTGTCCTTAATTCGCCATGCCCGACCCTTTTGAAGGCTTAATTTAGCACGGCGGTTAATGATGTGATAACGGTAATATCTTTTTTTCGCTGAAAAACGCGCGTGAAATTCATCATCAACTCGTTCTGAATTGAGGATAGATATAGGTACGTCTTTAAGATGGTAATTTAAGGCGTCCATGATTTTATAATCATCTACGTCTCGTGGAATATCCACATGGGCGATCATGGCTTTTGCATGGACACCCGCATCGGTTCTTCCTGCCGCGTGAAACCTGCATTCAGTTTGGCAGTACTTAAATGTGGCTTTTTCCAGTTCTTCTTGAATGCTAGAATGTGATGGTTGCCACTGCCAACCATGATAATTGGTGCCTTCATATTCAATGGTCAGTTTATAACGAATTAAGTCAGTCATGAAAACTGACTTCCGATTTCAATATCAAAACCGTTAAGCAGTGATTTTACATCCATCGGCCCTTTTCCGGCCCGTTGAGCTATATTTATTGAGAGCGCATTTTCGCCGCAAGCAATAACCAATGGGGCGCTGATCATTTGCCCTGCTGGGCCTGGTTTATCAATGATATCAACGTTTAAAATTTTAATCCGTTCACCGTTAATTTCTGTCCAAGCGCCTGGAAAGGGGGATAGGCCATGAATATGATTTTTAAGTATTGAAGCAGGTAAAGGCCAGTTAATTCTTGCTTCTGTTTTATGAATTTTTTTTGCGTATGTAACCCCGTCTTCATTCTGGGGTGTTGGTTTGGCATCAGGTAAAATATCAAGTGCTTCAACAATAGCCTTTGCGCCAAGAATACTGAGCTTGTCATGAAGTGTTCCGGCCGTATCAGATGCATCAATATCGATTATTTTTTCGAGGATCACCGGGCCCGTATCAAGGCCCGCTTCCATTTGCATGATGCCAATGCCAGATTTATCATCCCCCGCCATAATGGCGCGCTGTATCGGTGCTGCACCGCGCCAGCGGGGTAGTAAAGATGCATGAATATTCAGGCAGCCAAATTTTGGTGTGTCCAATATTTCTTGAGGCAGGATAAGCCCATAAGCAACCACAACGGCCACATCTAAATTAAGTTGTTTAAATTTTTGCCACTCACTTTCGTCTTTAAAATGAAGCGGCGTATGGACTGGAATATTCATGCTATCGGCAAAGGCGTGAACAGGGGTAGGGCGTTCTTTTTTGCCTCGGCCAGCGCGTCTGGGCGGTTGACTATAAACGCTGACCACTTCATGGCCAGCACTCAGCAAAGCCTTTAGTGCGCCAACTGAAAAGTCAGGTGTTCCCATAAAAGCAATGCGCATCGCTGAAATCCTAATTTAATCGTTATCTTTGACGTATTTTTTAACTTTTTTAACGTACATAGTACGTTTTATTTTTGATAAATAATCGATGAATACCACACCTTCTAAATGATCCATTTCATGTTGTATACAGGTAGCAAGAAGCTCTTTAGCGTGTAGTTCCTGTTTTTTACCATTATAATCCAGATAACGGACTTTACATTCAGCAGGACGTTCAATATCTGCATATTGTTCAGGAATTGAAAGGCAGCCTTCGTTATAGACAGCAAAATCATCGGAAGTCCAAAAAATGTCAGGATTAATGAAAAACATCGGATTTGGGTCTTCGTCGTCGGGTGCAGTATCAATCACTAATATACGGGCAAGCCTGCCAACTTGTACGGCGGCAAGACCAACGCCCGGTGCAGCATACATGGTTTCCAGCATATCATCCAAAAAGGCGCGAAGCTTATCATCGACATTATCCACAGGCTTTGATATTTTTTTAAGCAGAGGATCAGGAACGGTTATGATTGGTAAAATTGCCATAATATTTATGTTATCCTTTTAATCTTTCAATTGGTAGGTAATATGTGTTTTGGTAAACGTCAAGAATTTTAGGAGAAACAATCGGTGATAATTGATCAAAACATGATGATATTGATCGCAATGGGGGTGATCGCTTTACTTTTATGTGTGGTTCTTTTCGTTATAAACAATAGATCTAAGGTAGATAGTGCGCAGCGATTAGACGCCACTGAAAAGGCTCAAGAACAGATTTCGGTTATTATGCAGGCAAATGCTGCCCTTGAGAGCCGTATCAAAACGATGTCGGAAGTCCATTCCAGCCAACAAGAAAAAATGCAAAACACATTGGATAAAAGGCTTGATAATGTAAGTGTACGACTTGGTGAAAGCTTGGAAAAATCAACAGAAACTACCGGAAAGTCGCTGGGGGAGCTTAAAGAACGCCTTGCGGTGATTGATCAAGCGCAGAAAAACATCACAGATCTTTCGGGGCAAATGGTAGGGCTTCAAGATATACTTTCAAATAAACAGGCGCGTGGTGCTTTTGGTGAAATTCAGCTTAATGATCTTGTTTCCTCAATCTTGCCGCCAAGCGCGTATGAATTTCAGGCGACAATGGAAAATGGTAAACGCGCAGATTGTTTAATTAAACTGCCTAATCCGCCCGGATCAATCGTTGTCGATGCAAAATTCCCACTGGAAAGTTATCACAGGCTACATAATGCAGAAAATGAAACAGAATTTAAAAAAGCACAAAGTTTTTTCAAAGCCGATATTTTAAAACATGTGAAAGATATTTCGGAAAAATATATCATTAATGGTGTAACTGCCGAATCAGCATTAATGTTTTTACCTTCAGAAGCGGTATATGCAGAACTTCATAGTAATTTCTCTGATGTGGTGGAAAAATCTTACCGTGCAAAAGTCTGGATTGTCAGTCCTACAACGCTGATGGCAACTTTAAATACGGTACGCGCAGTTCTTAAAGACGCGCGTATGCGCGAACAAGCAGGCATCATACAGAAACATGTTGCAACGTTATTTGATGATGTTGAACGTTTGGATGAACGTGTTGAAAAGCTGCGAACGCATTTTGACCGTGCCAACAAAGATATTGACCTGATCAGTACATCATCACGGAAGATAACATCAAAAATTGATGTAATAGAAAAAATTCAAATGGAAGAAGAAGGCAAAGTTGAAGATGCTATTGAGCCAAAGCCAGCATCACAAACTAAACTCTTAATCGATTAAATTTTAATGCCATCTTTTTGACAAGCTCTTCTTATAGCTTGACATTTGTTATGCAGTTTGATTCTTTAGATACCATGAAAAGTAAAATTATCATTGCGGCCATTATCGTTGGTGTTGCGGGGTGTGCGTCTACGCCACCTAAAAATGTGACCAGTAGCTGCGCTATTCTTAAGGAAAAGAACGGCTGGTTTGAGGCCACGAAAAAAGTGCGCGAAAAATATGGCACGCCAATAAATGTACAGTTGGCTATTATTCGCCAGGAAAGTTCTTTTAAACATGATGCAAAGCCGGGACGTAATCATTTGCTCTGGGTGATACCGTGGGGCCGTAAATCATCTGCATATGGTTATGCGCAAGTGAAAGATGCCACATGGGACTGGTATAAAGATAAAACAGGTAATCATGGTGCCGACCGTGACCGGTTTGAAGATGCGGCCGATTTTATAGGTTGGTACAGCACCATCAGTCAAAGGACGCTCGGGATTTCAAAGTGGGATGCTTACAATCAATATCTGGCCTATCACGAAGGGCATGGCGGTTACAAACGCCGCACATTTATGAAAAAGAAATGGTTGATGGATGTGGCGAAAAAAGTGGACGGGTATTCTCAAACTTATGCTGCTCAACTGCAAAAATGTGAAGATGATCTGGGCAAAGGTTTCTCAATCTGGCCGTTTTAAAATCGATCTAGCCTTTTAAAAATAATAATCGGCATAATTTCGACTTAATCTTTCCTAAAATCAATACATTGTCATGCTGAAGTGGAGAAATTAAGTGAAGACTATTTTAATAGCCTGTTTGGCTTTTATTTGCGGCGCCAGCACAGAGTTTTCGCAAAATACCCCTACTTGGCAAGACTATCTTGAAATAAAGAAACCAATCTTCAAGCAGAAAAAACAAGACCGCCGCCTACAAATCCAGTATATGCCTAATTTTAAAAATCTGAGCGGTAAGCATATTGTTGCTATCAAATTTTCTACGGATTTTAAAGATGAAGCAGGTAATGTCATCCATGAAACCGGAGGCACATTAAAGCAAAAAATTAAATCCATGCGGTCTAGTAAAAATAAAGAATTTTATGTCTTTTTGGATAATCAGTTTTTAACAGATGATACTCACGACATTCTTTTGCCTTTACTTAAAAGCAAAAGAAGTTCGCAAGTTGTTACTGTAAGCCGGATAGAATTCGAAGACGGTGAAGTATTAGAGTTTTAGTACCCTTCTATTAATATCCCTCTATTAATATCCTTCTGGCCAAGGAAATAAATCAGCAGGACGCTCCACATCGAGATTAACGATTTTACCGCGGGCCATCACGAAGGTTGGGTTCATTAATGTACCGATGTCTTTAAGTGGGTTGCCTTTAGACGCAATAATATCTGCTTCTTTGCCGGCTTCAATGGTCCCCGTTGTATCAGTGAGGCTCATCAAGTCGGCGGCGTTAACGGTTGCAGCTACAAGAACGGCTTGTGCCGGCATACCTGCTTCATTCATGAGCACAAGTTCATAACCGTTTGTGCCGTGATCATTAACACCCGCGTCCGTACCAAAAGCGATTTTGACGCCTTTGCTGTAGGCCATGGCAAGGGCCGCTTTCATGATCGGGCCAACCTCAAGTGCTTTTTGGGCAACCGCTGGGATAAAGAAACCGGGTCTTTCTTTTGCAATGCGCTCAACCGTGTAACCAGCGATTAAAGTTGGTACCAAGTACGCATCTTTTTCAACGAATAAATCTGCTGTTTTTTCATCAAGATATGAACCATGTTCAATACTATCAACGCCTGCTCTTAGCGCGGCTTCAAGGCCAACTTTACCGTGGGCATGGGCGGCAACTTTACGGCCCATTGCATGTGCCGCTTGGACGAGTGCAACTTGTTCTTCATCTGTGAATTGTTGTCCTGTTCCGGTTGCCGTTTTACTTAGCACGCCGCCAGTAGCCACATATTTAATATGATCGGCACCATATTTAATTTGCGTACGCACCGCTTTGCGACATTCAGCTATGCCATCACAAATGCCGGAATGGGGATGAGCAAAAATATCATCACGGAAACCACCTGCATCGCCGTGACCACCAGTTGGTGAAATGGAATGTCCAGCCGCTTTAATACGTGGCCCCAGTACCAGATCCTGATTAATTGCATCACGAAGCGCAAAAATAGCATTTCGTTGACCGCCAACATTACGGATGGTGGTAAAACCTGCGCGCAATGTACGCATGCCAAATTCAACACCCATTAACGATTTCATGGGG
>JABIPV010000335.1 GCA_018699075.1 Kordiimonadaceae bacterium
TCCTGCTTTACTCGCTATCAACATGACACCCGTCGAAGCTGCAATGATAACATTAACGGGTAATACGGCCGCCTTTATAGCGGTGATTGTCATATCATCAATAGAAGCCATTGATTTAAGGCAGCTTGAGGCTGCACGAAGTTTTGCTCTATCTGAGCGCCTGATATTGGTGAAGATAATATTCCCACAAGCGTTGGCGATATCTATGCCATTATTGGTTGGACTTGCCATTAATCAGCTTCAGGTAACTTCATTGGTTTCTGTAATTGGGGTTGTTGACTTAACGCGGGTTGGTGACATTATTAACCAAAGAACGTTTGAGCCTTTTATCGTTTGGCCGATAATTGGCATCACCTACTTTATATTGGCAAAAACAATCGAACGTATAGGCGCACGCTTGGAGCGGCGTTTCAGCGCTCACCGCATAAGTAATGAAATTTAACGAGAAAATAATATGATCGAAATTCATAAACTACATAAGGATTTTGGGGCTTTAAAAGTGCTAAAGGGCGTTGATCTTTCTATTAAAGAAGGCGAGGTTGTTTCGATCCTTGGTGGAAGTGGATCCGGCAAAAGTACGATGATGCGTTGTATAAATGGCTTAGAAGAAATTACGTCCGGAAAAATAATTGTCGATAATTTTGATGTGTCCAATAAAAACGACCTTCAGGAAGTTAGAAAAAGATGTTCAACCGTTTTTCAACAATTTGACCTTTATCCACATTTAAGCGTGTTGGATAATATTACTCTTGCGCCGATTTCGGTACTTGCCAAAAGCAAGGAAGAGGCTAATAATAAGGCAATGGAGCTATTGAAAAGTGTAGCTTTAGAAGATAAAGAATCGGTTTATCCAGCGCAGCTGTCGGGGGGGCAAAAACAGCGCATCGGAATTTGCCGTGCGCTCGCCATGAGCCCTAATTATTTACTTCTAGATGAAGTAACCAGTTCTCTTGACCCTGAAATGACGGCGGAAGTACTTGAAATTTTAAAAGTTTTAGCAAGCCAGGGCATTACAATGATTTCTGTAACTCATGAAATTGAATTTGCCCGTGAGATTTCGGACCGCATTGTTTTCTTAGACGATGGAAAGATATTAAAAGACCTGCCAAAAGATGAGTTTTTCTCAGACGTTGGGGGTAAATCTGACCCGCGTATTGCAAAATTTCTTTCAAAAATGGGTAATCAATAATTCATTTTGACCCTAAGGTAGGAATGTGACAAAATGACCCTAAAAGGAATGATATTAATATGAAAAGACGCAATTTTTTAAAATCTTCAGCGGCACTGGCGACAGTGTCCATGGCAAATAGTGGTATTTTCGCGGGGGCTCAACAAACAAGTAATAATTCAGAGGACAATATGATACTTTTAACAAATGGGACTGGCTGGGCCGGAATTGATAAAACTGCAAGTGAACTTGAAAAAGGTACTTACGGTATTGATGCGATGATCGCAGGCATAAGAATGGTCGAAGCCGAACCAAAAATCCGCAGCGTTGGTTATGGCGGCTGGCCAAATATTCTGGGCGTAATGGAATTTGATGGCGGCGTCATGGATGGTTCTACACGTCGCGTAGGGTCTGTTGGTGCACTTAAGCACACTTATCATGCTGCTGACGTTGCTAAGGCGGTGATGACAGAACTTAATCACGTTATGGTAACTGGTGACGGTGCTGACCGCTTGGCGGCTGAAATAGGACTTCCAAAAGTAAATACACTTCTAGAAAATTCCAAAGAAGTATGGCTGCAAAAAATCAAAGATATTTTAACGCCCGAAGAATTTGAAAAATTTCCGAATATTCCTTTGGCACCGTTAAATAGTGCCATAACAGACCCTGAAAAAGTGCGCGATACCACTGTCTTTATGTGTAAAGACGCTAAACAGGGTATTCACGCAGCGACCAGTACATCTGGATGGGGTTGGAAATATCCTGGACGTCTTGGTGATAGTCCAATTGTTGGTGCAGGATTTTATGCAGATAGCCGTTACGGCGCCTGTGCCTGTACCCATACAGGCGAAATGGCTATTCGTGCCAGCACATCACGCACTGTCGTTCTGGCCATGAAACTTGGCTATTCTCTGGAAGATGCCGTCAAACTTGCCGTTGAAGAAGTTGATGAATTAGAGACCGGCTTTATCGGACCACTTGTAATACATGCTATTGATAACAAAGGCGGGCATAAGGTTGTTTCTTACAGACTTGATAAGCCTGGTGAATATTGGTTCTGGAAACCTTCAATGAGCAAACCTGAACAACGTTTATCAGAAATGGCTTAATTTATGAAATTAGTGGTGCAAAAATTAATTTTATCCTTTGTCTTTTTTTATTTTGCAGCGGCGATATCTTATAGCGCCGATCTTGCCGATATCAAAAAGCGTGGTTATATAAATATTGGTGTGGCGCTTGGTGGGGAACCGATTGGTTTTTGGGACGAGAAAAATAACCCAATTGGTTATGATATTGATTTCGCTGAAAAATTGGCAAAGGCACTTGGGGTTAATGTTAGTTTGATAAATGTTCATGGGGACGCAAGAATTAGTATGCTTGTATCTGGCCAACTTGATGTGGTTGTAGGCAATTTAACGGTGACCGATGCACGGGCGAAAATCGTTGATTTTTCTAATGCTTATTTTAGAACCGGGCTTAAAATCGCCGTACAAAAAGGGTCTGGTATTAAAACAATATCTGATCTTTCGGGAAAATCAGTTGTTGTTGGCCGTGGCACGAGTGGTGCGGTATTCTTGCAACAAAAAGTACCAGACGCAAAATTGGTATTTACTGATAAATTCGCGCCGGATGGATTGCTTCTTATGCGTCAAAAACGTGTTGATGCAGGTATCGAAGACGGATCATTCATTGAATATATGATCGGTAAAATGGACAATATGGAACTTCTGCCTGAAAGCTATGAAAGTGGTGATATTGCTGTAGGTATAAAAAAAGGTCAGCCTGATTTATTGAACTGGGTCAATCAATTCGTTGCGCAATATATTAGCTCGGGTGATTTTGACAGAAGTTATAAGAAATGGTGGGGCGCAGATTCAATACCCCCCGACCTAACCATTCCAAATTCGTAAAATGGACAAAATAATGAAAAGTATAATTCTATCAATAATATTTTTATTGGCGAGCATTAATGTAGCGAGCGCTGACATTTTAAGTGATGTAAAAGAGCGAGGTTATATAAAGGCTGGGATTTCTCTGGGTGGCATGCCAATGGGAGGGCGTGATGCGCGCAATGAACCGATAGGATATGATGTGGACGTCGCCAATCGCCTTGCAGACGCGCTTGGTGTTGATCTTAGAATAATTGATGTTTATGGCGATGCGCGTGTCAGTATGCTTGTATCAAACCAATTGGATATTGTTATCGGCAATATGACCATTACAGAACCCAGAGCCAAAATCGTTGATTTCTCTAATGCATATTATCGCACAGGCCTTAAAATTGCTGTGCAGCGTGGCTCCAATATAAAAAACCTCGAAGATCTTAAAGGTAAGAAAATTGCCGTTGGTCGTGGCACCAGTGGCGCGGTTTTTCTTCAAGAGGAAGTTCCTTGGGTTGAGGTCGTATATACGGATAATTTTGCCCCAAATGGGATTTTGTTACTGCGTCAAAGACGCGTTGACGCAGGAATTGAAGACGCGTCAAATATTGATGCGCTCGTGCAGAATGTAAGAAGCTTAGAGACCATGCCCGGTGAATTTTTAAGCGGCGATATCGGCATGGGAATGGCCAAAGGTGAACCTGCATTAAAGTCGTGGGTTAATGAATTTATCGCGGATTATATAAGTTCAGGTGATTTTGACAGAAACATCAAAAAGTGGTGGGGTGATGACGCCTTAGCACCTGATTTATCTGAATAGGTTCTAATATGACACTTTACGCAATAGACGTTGGCGCCACTAAAATGGATTTTGGTGTGTTTGACAATGATGGAGAATTGCTTGAAAAACAAACTCATAAAACCCCTCTTGATAGTTGGAATCATTTTACTTCTCTATTAATAGGACAAATGGATGAATTTGAGGGAAAATACGGTAAAGCAAAGAGTTTAGGAATTGGTGTCGCGGCAACGGTTGATCCATTAACTCAGAAAGCTTCCAGTGCGTCGATTAAGTCGATTGCAGGTAGAAATCTGTCTAAAGAATTAGAAAGCATTTTGTCTTGTCCAGTATATGTAGGGGTTGATGCGGCATGTTTTACCCGTGTTGAAGTTTTAAAAGGAAAAGCGCAGGGTAAAAACTACGTCTTTGGCCTCATATTGGGAACAGGCGTAGGCGGCAGCTTTTTTATTAATGGTCAGGTCATGAAAGGGCGTGATGGCCTTGCAGGGGAATGGGGCCACGGCAATAACCTGCATGAAAAATTAAAAGCATGTGGACTTAAAGATCATTTGTGCGGCTGTGGACAAACGAGCTGTCTAGATAGTTATGGTGCAGGTAAAGGGCTTGAGCGGATACATCACCAACTACATGATGTGGATATCAATACGAAAAATATACTGGATGCGTGGAGGAATAGTGAGGCTGAAGCGTGTAAAAGCGTTGAAATATTTATCACATTACTGGTCGATCAATTAACGGTAAATGTAAATATACTAAATCCTGAAATGATGCCCGTTGCCGGTGGCCTTGCCAAGGCAGCAGATTTAATTGCTGAAATAGACAAGCGCGTGCGAAAAAACTGTATTGCCAATTATGAAGAACCACTTATTGTACCTGGTGAATTTATCATCGATGGATGTTTAAGGGGGGCGGCACTACTAATCCCCGCTGCAAATTAATAATTAAATAAAGAGTAAGAAAAAACATGGGAAAAATTATTTTAGAAGTCTGCGTCGATACCATTAAAGGGGCGATTGATGTGGTTCAAAATGGCGCAGACCGTATTGAATTATGTGATGCACTTGGCATTGGCGGCACCACACCATCAGCAGGATTAATGAATGCAGCCTCGAAACTGGGTATCCCTATTTATTCAATGATAAGACCACGAGGTGGCGATTTTATATTCAACTTCGAAGATATGGATGTAATGATGTATGATATCGACCGGGCCCGTCATTATGGAAATGCCGGAATTGTTATTGGCGCAACCCATGAAAATGGCGAACTGGATTACCAAAAACTAAAAAAACTGGTTGATCATTCTGGTGATATGGGCGTGACGTTGCACCGGGCATTTGATGTCACACCGGATACTTCAGAAGCACTTGAAACAGCCATTGAACTTGGCATTGATCGGATTTTAACATCAGGACAAAAGGAAACCGTTCTTGAAGGCGCACTTAATATTAAAAGTGTGATCGACCAAGCGGACGGGCGCATTTCCATAATGCCGTGCACAAGTATTAATCCCAGAACAGTAGAGAGCTTGTTTAAAATACTATCAGTATCAGAAATTCATTCATCTTGCCGGACGCTCGTAACTAGTCCATATGTCAAATCGGCACCGTCCATGGCCCCCGGCGATGATTTCTCAAGAAATATAACTGACCCTGTCAAAGTAAAGGCTCTTGTCGAAAAATTGGCTACTTATAATTAAGGAAAACTGATGAATAAACTTATCTGCTTAATCGCCGTGATGCTGACATTTTCAAATGTTCAGGCACAAGAAAAATTATTTGCAGACGTCCCTGAGGGCGCGCAAGCAGTATCCTTTTTTGGAAAAGCATTATCAATGCCTGCACCAAGTCAAAAAGTATTAGATGCCTTGGCGGTTGCCAAAGCAAACTATGATGCTGATCCAATCGACGCCGATAATATTATTTGGTATGGCCGCGGCATTGCCTACACAGGTGATTTTCGCCGTGCGATTGAGGTATTTTCAGAAGGTATAAAAAAACACCCAAAAGACGCACGCATGTATCGTCACCGTGGTCATCGTTATATTACAATTCGAGAAATTGACCGCGCGATTGATGATTATGTCATCGCAGCTGAACTCATTAAAGGAACAGAAGATCGTATTGAGCCGGACGGCGCGCCAAACCCTGCGGGTATTCCCGTAACCAGTACCCACGGTAATATCTATTATCATTTGGGCTTGGCATATTATTTAAAGCATGATTTTGAAAATTCGTTACGTGTTTACCGCATGGGGCAGGCGCTTGATTTAAACGATGATAACATTGCCTCAACCGGCCATTGGATATATATGAACCTAAGGCGTTTAGGTCGGGACGAAGAAGCAAAACAATCTTTAAACAATATCACAAAAGACATGGATATCATTGAAGTTCATAACTATCATAAACTAGATCTATTTTATAAAGGCGAAGTTCCAGCGTCAGAAGTACTTAATGCGGACCCAAATATTCCCGCAGGCGCCAGTATTACTTACGGTGTAGCCAATTGGTATTTTTATAACGGCGAAGTTGACAAAGCATACGCACTTATGGAAAAGTTTTTAAAGACGAAATCATGGGGATCATTCGGTTTTATCGCCGCCGAAGTTGATTTGAAAAATAGAAAATAATCTAGAGGGAAAAGAAAATGAAAATTTATAAGAAAATATCACTGATTACGATGGCGGCTATGGTCATATCATGTTCAGCTGAAAATACGGATACACCTGCCGCCGAAGAAATGGCAGCTGCACCAGCAGAAGCCATGACGAATGCCATTCCTGAAGGGGCGCAGGCAATTTCACTGCTTGGAAAAACCTTAATCAGCGCGCCAGCAGGTCAAAAGGTAATTGATGATCTTGCCGCTGCAAAAGCAGTTTATGATGCCGACCCAATGGATGCGCAAAACATCATTTGGTATGGCCGCCGTACCGCTTATACAGGTGAGTTTCTACGGGCGATTGAAATTTTCTCAGAAGGTGTTGAAAAATTCCCAGAAGATAGCCGTATGTATCGCCACCGTGGACATCGCTATATCTCAACCCGCCAATTTGATAAAGCAATCGCCGATTATGAAATTGCTGCGAAATTAATCGAAGGTCAGGAAGACAGCATTGAAGAAGATGGTGCCCCTGGGCCAGCAGGCATTCCAGTGTCGTCAAAGCATAGTAATATCTGGTATCACCTCGGCCTTTCTTATTATCTGGTCCATGACTGGGAAAATGCGCTTAAGGCCTATCAAACGGGCCACGATCTGGGCGTCAATGATGATAATATCGTTTCAACGGCTCATTGGATTTATATGATCCATAACCGTATGGGTAATCCTGAACTGGCAAAGGCCGCGATCGAACATATTACCGCAGACATGAATGTGATTGAGAACTTCTCTTATCATAATCTGGTTTTATTTTATAAAGGCGAAATACCGCCGGAAGAAATGCTTAATGTTGATCCAAATGATCCAAGTGGTGCGGCTGTTGCTTACGGTGTTGCCAACTGGTATCTTTATAATGATCAACCAGAAAAAGCTTATGAATTAATGGAACGTTTCGTGGCGACTAAGTCATGGGCTTCATTCGGCTTTATCGCCGCTGAAGTCGAACTTATGATGAAGTAAATACATGGAAATAATGTCACCAGAACAGGTAAAGAAGCTCCTCGGTAACCAACAAGAAGTAGCATTCATTGATGTGCGCGAAACGGCGGATTATGGCCGTGGTCATCCGTTTTTTGTCTCACACGTTGCCTATAGTATTTTAGAAGCTAAAATAACTTCTTTTGTACCGTGCCTAAAAACCACTGTTATTTTAATCGATAATGGTGACGGTATATCCGAAAAAGCTTCTCTGCATTTGGGGGAAATGGGTTATCAAAATATCATTACTGTGAAAGGTGGCATCAATGCATGGCGGGATGCGGGCTACGCTCTTTACGAAGGCATAAGCGCTCCGTCTAAATCATTCGGTGAAGTGGTCGAACATGAACTTGGGACACCCTCTATTACCGCGACGGAACTTAAGGCGCGCATGGATGCGGGCGATGATTTTTTACTGCTCGATGGGCGCACACCCGCCGAGTTTAATAAAATGACCATTCCTGGTTCGACGTCCTGTCCGAATGCGGAACTTGCTCTGCGTTATCGTGCAATGATGGAAAACCCAAATGCGGACATTATTGTCAATTGCGCGGGCAGGACGCGCAGTCTGATCGGGGCGCAGTCATTACGCCTGCTTGAGATAAACAACAACGTCTATGCCCTTGAAAACGGCACAATGGGATGGAAAATCGCAGGGTTAGAGCTTGAGCACGGCGCGATCAGAAGTTTCCCCTCTGATTTAAATGAGGGGGCTTTGGTTGAAGCAGTTAAAAA
>JABIPV010000313.1 GCA_018699075.1 Kordiimonadaceae bacterium
AAGCTAACAATGGACATTGAAACAGACGGTACAGTTACACCGGAAGATTCAATTGCATTTGCAGCACGTATTCTTCAAGACCAACTTCAAACATTCATCAACTTTGATGAGCCTGAAGATCTGGCCGCTGAAAAAGAAAGCGATGAACCTGATTTCAATCGTAATCTTCTTCGCCGTGTTGATGAACTAGAACTTAGCGTTCGTTCAGCAAACTGCTTGAAAAATGATAACATCGTTTATATTGGTGATCTTGTGCGCAAGACAGAAGCAGAAATGCTTCGCACACCAAACTTTGGTCGTAAATCATTGAATGAAATTAAAGAAGTTCTTTCTTCTATGGGTCTGCGTCTTGGAATGGAAAATCCAGGTTGGCCACCAGAGAATATTGAAGAACTTGTTAAAAAGTTAGAACAAGAATTTTAATTAAATAAGGCAGGGTCTAAAAGGTTAGATACCCCCTTAAGGAGTAAGAGATATGCGCCATCGTAAAGCTGGGCGTAAGCTTAATAAAACTAGTTCACATCGCAAAGCGATGTTTTCTAACATGGCTTCAGCACTATTGAAGCATGAACAAATTATTACAACGCTTCCTAAAGCAAAAGAACTTCGTCCAATTGTCGAACGTTTGATCACTTTGGGTAAACGCGGTTCACTACACGCACGTCGTCAGGCTATTTCAAAAATACCGGCTTCTGATAAAGAAGTTGTTGCTAAACTTTTTGATGTTCTTGCAGAACGTTATAAAGAACGCAACGGTGGTTATGTTCGTGTTCTTAAAGCAGGTTACCGTCATGGTGATTGTGCGCCAATCGCTGTTATTGAACTTGTTGATCGCGATGAAGCTGCAAAAGGCCTAGATAGTGGTCCTGTATTTGAAGATGATGAAGAAGACGAAAACGTTGGTGCAGTAGCTTAAGGCTCTATACCCGTTATAAAGAATTTAGAAAAGCAGCCTTTTTAGGCTGCTTTTTTTATGGAAAATTGATTTAATTATTATACTTGATGTTGCGACAACCTATTTATAATTCTATAAATAGTGATCTATTATAATTTCATACTCTAAGGATAAAAGAAATGGCATTAAAACCGGGCGTGGTCAGCGGCGAAGAATATATTGAACTTGTTAATGCGTGTAAGGATGGCGGATATGCCCTTGCAGCGGTTAATTGTGTTGGTACGAACAGTGTTAATGCGGTAATGGAAGCTGCGGCAAAAAAGAACAGTGACGTGATTATTCAATTTTCCAACGGCGGCACACAATTTTATGCCGGTGCGGGCATGGAAGACGCGTTTCAGGCAAAAGTTCTTGGTGCCGTATCCGCTGCGCAGCATGTTCATTTGCTTGCGGAACATTACGGTATTTGCGCCGTACTTCATACGGATCATGCTAATAAAAAACTTATTCCTTGGGTTGATGCGATGGTTGAGCATTCTGAAACTTATTATAAACAGCATGGCAAAGCATTATATTCATCACATATGCTCGATCTGTCAGAAGAAAGTATTGATGATAATTTAAATGAATGTGCACGTATGTTAGAGCGCATGGCTAAACTCGATATGAGCCTCGAAATTGAGCTAGGAATTACAGGTGGTGAAGAAGATGGTGTCGGCCATGATATTGAAGAGGGTGCAGATAGTTCCCATCTTTATACCCAGCCAGAAGATGTCCTTAAAGCATATGACCTTCTTTCACCGATTGGCCACTTCTCCGTAGCTGCTTCATTCGGTAATGTACATGGTGTTTATAAACCGGGTAATGTAAAGCTCCGTCCTGAAATTCTTAGAAATAGCCAGTCATTAGTATGTGATACTCATGGAACGGGTCATAATCCACTCAACTTAGTATTTCATGGTGGTTCCGGCTCAGAAAAAGCAAAAATCGCGGAAGCAATTTCATACGGTGTATTTAAGATGAATATTGATACAGATACGCAGTTTGCATTTGCTGAAGGGGTTGGTAAATACGTTGATCAACACGGAAATGCATTTAAATATCAAATTGATCCAGAAGACGGTACACCGCAGAAAAAATTCTATGATCCACGTAAGTGGCTGCGTGCAGCAGAAAACTCTTTTGTTACGCGTCTCGATGAAGCATTTGAAGATCTTGGTTCTATTGGTCGTTCACTTGCAAAATAAAGAATTATATTTATTTGAAAAAGGCAGTTCTTTTGAACTGCCTTTTTTGTTATCCTTTTGTGAATATAAGCTGGTTTCTTAATTCTGCCACGTATTAAGGTTACAAATGAAAACAACAACTGAAATTAAATCTATGGACCTGCTATGAAAAATTTATTGAAATATTGTTTTGCTCTCTTTTTTGTTTTTGCAGTTATTGTTTTGCTGATGAATTCTTTTAGCAATAATCAATCTGAACTCAAGGCCCAAACCCTCAAGCGCGTACCGACATCAGAAATGGAAGTGAAGCTTTCTTATGCCTCTGTTGTAAGGGAAGCCACACCGGCTGTTGTTAATATATATACGAAACGAGTTGTTAAAACACGCGTGTCTCCCTTTATGAATGATCCGTTCTTTAGCCGTTTTTTTGGCGGACGTTCTTCTGTGCCCCGTGAACGTATAGAAAGATCTTTGGGTTCTGGTGTGGTTGTGCGTACGGAAGGTGTTATTGTGACCAACCATCACGTGATTGATGGCGCGGATGAAATCACGGTTTCACTATCTGATCGGCGCGAATTTGAAGCGGAAGTCATATTAAAAGATGAACGTACGGATTTAGCTGTCTTAAGAATTAAGCCTAAAGGTGAGCCATTAACGGCAATTGAATTTAGTAACGCAAAAGATGTTGAAGTAGGTGATTTAGTAT
>JABIPV010000166.1 GCA_018699075.1 Kordiimonadaceae bacterium
AATTATCAATATTTGCGCAAACGTCATTGAACCGTTATCGATGCGGTCGCGAATTATGTCACTCTGTTGATGTGGCATCCTGAGCTTTTTCCCTTATTTTTATTTATTTTTGCTGCAGGGATCATACTAAATGAATCAACGACAACTTTCCACTTACTATTTTTTTGACTTAAATTAATAGACTGATAAAGTCCTCCTATAACATTTATAGGTTTGGGAGAGACCAATGGGAATTTTCAAAAATTTTATCACAATTGCTTTAGCGGTTCTGCTGTTAAATGCATGTGGCTCAGAGCCGCAAAGTGCTTCAAATACCGAAGCAGTGAGTAACGATCAGTCGCAAAATGTCACCATTTATCGGGATGAGTGGGGTGTACCCCATATTCATGGCAAAACCGATGGTGATGCGGCCTTTGGTATGGGTTATGCTCAGGCAGAAGATAATTTTGATATGCTGGAGAGAGGCTTCATTATTGGCATCGGCAGATCAGCAGAAATTTATGGTGAAGCATCGTTGGTATCAGATTGGATCATCCATTCCTTCGAAAGTAATGAACTTTCTAAACGTGATTATGAAAATGCTTCTCCCGCTATTAAATCACTTCTTGAAGGTTATGCCGCGGGTATAAATCATTATATAAAAACGCATCCTGAAGTTAAAACTAAACTTCTTGATCATATTGAACCTTGGTACTCGCTGGCGCTTATTCGTCGCTGGTATCATTTAGGCGGATTTTTAGGCCGTCTTAAATTTACAAAAGAAGAAAGATCAGCTGCCTTTGAAGCGATAAACGGAAAAGCATTAGAAATGACCCAAGCGGAAGTTATGTTTTCAGATCTTAGAGACAGGGAAGATTATGGCTCAAACGCATGGGCGGCCAATGGTTCAAAAATTGACGGAACAGGATCCTATTTATTTATAAATCCTCATCTTCCATCCTTTGGCATTGGTCAAACATATGAGGCGCATATGATCTCAGATGAAGGCTGGAATTTTACGGGTTACGCGCGCTTTGGCTATCCGCTTCCTTATATAGGATTTGGTGAAGACTTCGGCTGGATGAGCACGGATAACTTTTCTAACCAAGAAGATTCGTGGATTGAACATTTTGAAGATTCTGAAAACCCGCTTGCTTATAAATATGGTGACGGTGAGCGTACGGCCACCGAATGGACAGGCGAGATTAAGATTAAGGGCGGTGAAGTGCGCACCGTAAAATACAGAAAAACGCATCATGGGGCTGTTGTCGCGCTTCGTGACGGTAAATTTCTATCAGGCATGATGGCCCGCTATGATGAACCGGGCTGGCTTGATCAATGGTATAATATGCAGCGCGCTGAAAATATTGATCAGTTCAAAACGGCGATAGAACCGCAAGCCATGCAGTTCGGTAACATTATGTATGCCGACCGTGCGGGAAATATTTGGTATATTTATAATGGCGCGGTCCCTGTGAGGGACGAAAAATTTAATTGGAACACGGCGGTGGACGGTAGCAATCCAGAAACCGACTGGAAGGGCTATCATACACTTGATCAACTTCCGCAAGTGAAGAACCCTGTTTCAAATATGATGCAAAATACCAATACGACGCCGTTTTTTGCAAGCATGTCTGAAAGCGATGCTAAGGAAGAAAACTATCCTAATTACATGGTCCGTGAAGGGGATAATGCCCGTAGTCGCAATGCGCGACGCATTTTAAATAAATATCCAACATTTGATTTTGCCACGTGGGAACGGGAAAGTCTTGATACGACGATGATGGAATGGAACCGTAGTAAGCCGCTTCTTATGGCAGCATTTGCAAAGGCGAATGAAGAGCAAGTGGCAAAATTGGCGCCAGTTATCGCACATTTAGATGACTGGGACGGTATTTCGAATTTGGAAAATACGCAAGCAACGATATATGCCAATTGGTTAGATGGTCTTTATGTGGGCACTCTAAAGGGATATGAGGCACCACAAGAAGAGCTGATCCCAATGTTAGAAACTGTGGTTGATAGGTTGGTTGCTGATTGGGGTACGTGGCAAGTGGCGTGGGGCGAATTGAACCGATATCAAAGACCAAATCTTGACCTTAAAGGCAATCCTGTATTTAGTGATGATGAACCGAGCATTCCTGCACCGGGAATCACTGGTCGCACTGGTGGAAGTCACATTGATAATGGTACCCGAACAACGAAAACGAAACGCCGCTATAAAATTGGTGGAAATTCATATACTGCCGTTGTTCATTTTCCTACAGACGAAAATAATCCTATTAAATCCAGATCAATTCATACTTTTGGGGCAAATGTAGATCCAAACTCACCCCATAATATGGACCAAGCTAAACTTCTTTCAAAATCGCAATATAAGGATGCATGGTTATATTTGGATGATGTAAAGAAAAATGCCAAACGGTCTTATCATCCGGGTGAGGAATAAATTTACCTCATATCAATTAGCCGATGCGACCATAAAAGGTCATGCTAGCTGAATCTGATATGGCGACGTTTGGCTCTGAATTATAGGCGAGCACCACAAGCATTCTGGTGGTGTCTCCCTGCGTCGGGGTTACTCGGTGCAGGGCATTGCGACCACGAAATAATACCAATGTACCTTCTGGCATACTCATTGTTTTCACTTGTACTTTACCATCGAGCACTTTTTTGACACCATCAAAATTCATTTCGCCTTTGTCAGCATCGCGCATATTTTCCACATATTCAAAAACACCTCCGCCATCCGGTTTTTGGATCAGTAATGTTGTGGCGAAAGATGAATTGTCAAAATGCCAGCCTAGTTCTTTACCTTCACTTGCATAATGTAAGTTTATAGAGGAAAGACTGTCCGCATAATCATAAAGTTTTTCTTCCCCAAGAACGTTACACAGAAAATCGTGAAAAATTTCAGAATCATAAATCACATGTAGTGGTGAATTTAGCGGTATTTGATCATCTGTAATGCATCCCTTTGTTGATTTTATTAGCCGGTTACGCGGATGGTTCATGGGATAATCAAGATCAGGATCAGTTAAATAGACATTGTGATCTTGCGCGCAGTAATAAGCTTTGTCTTGATTGTCGAGGCCTTCTTGGCGTACTTTTTCAAGCGCGCTAGGTAATATAAAGCCTTTTAAAACCAACGCGCCATTTTCGTCGACATTTCTTTTACATTCTTTTTGAAAAACTATATCGCTAAGCGGAAAAAGAGATAAATTTATAACGTCTTTTAGGTCCAAAGTTAATTCGCCTTTTTAAGTCCTACAGTTGCCATACATTCAACCTCTGCAGTCGCATTAAGAGCTAGAACCAGATTACCCACACCGCTACGCGCAGGGGGTTTATCGTTAAAATAACTACGGTAGGCACGGTTAAAGACTTCGCGGTCGTTAGGGTCTGCCATAAAGACGGTGCATTTAACCACTTCTTCCATGGAAGAACCGTATTTTACCAATGTTGCTTTGATGTTTTTCATGATTTGATGAGTTTCGGCCTCTACGCCACCCTCGGCCAGTTTGCTCGTAGCAGGGTCCCGTCCGATTTGACCAGATAGATAAAGCATATGACCTACTCTTACTGCTGAAGAAAAGAGTGCCGTGGGGCTTGTTGTATAATGTTCAACGGTAGGTGTTTCCTGAGCCGAGCTCATTTGAGAGAATAAACTCATCGTTAGAAGTAAGACTAATGCCAAGATTTTGTTCATGTTGTTTTTTCTTTCAATCGACTATGGCTTGATAAATAAGCGCGCGTAATTTATCCGCATCGTCAAGCCCACCCGCAGGGATAAGCTGAGTTAAATAAACGAATACAATATTTTCAACGGGATCAACCCAATAGGTAGAATGGTAAGCACCACCCCAACCATAAGCCCCTTCGGAACCTGGTTGGCCAAAATCACCGCTATGGGTAATGACTTCGAAGCCGAGGCCAAATCCTCTCCCCGCGGCATATTGAATGTCGCCCAGATGATTTTGGATCATCAAATCTACAGATTTACGGCCAAGTATTCTGGTACCATTAAGCTCGCCGCCATTGGCAATCATTTGTAAAAATGTACCGTAATTTTGCGTAGTCGAAACAAGGCCTGCACCGCCGGCAAAACTTATGCGTGGTCCGTTAATCACATGACCCTGCCCTATATGACTGCCGTCTTCTAATTTTCCGGGATTATCGGCGAGGGTGATTTTGTCGCCTTTTAAGGAATAAACTGTTGCCACCCTATCGGCTTTATCTTCCGGTACATAAAAATAAGTATCATGCATATGCAGGGGATTTAAAATATTATCACTTAAAAATTTATCTAGTGGTTCTCCTGATACCACTTCAATTAACGCACCTAAAATATCGGTGTTATAGCCATAAACGAAATTCTCTCCGGGTTGTGAGTTTTGCGGTAATTCTGCTATGCGTCTTACTGTTTCTCTAATCGGTTCATTGCGATCAGCGAAATACCATCCTTGGATACCTGCTGCTTCCCATTCTTCTTTGGCAGGGCCTAACCCGTAATCAATGCCTGCCGTATGTGTAAGAAGATCACGAATGGTAATTTTACGTTTTGCGGGAACGACTTTATAACCACCGTTGCCGTCATTTTCAGCAACAGTGGTTTCCATATATTCTGGTAAGTATTTCCCAACTGGGTCGTTTATCAGAATTTTTCCCTGTTCTTGAAGGATCATGATGCCTGTACTTGTAATCGCTTTAGTCTGTGACGCGATACGGAACATGTTATTTCTTTGCATAGGGTCTTTGCTTTTTACATCTCGTAACCCGAATGCTTTATGATAAACAGGATGACCGTTTCGGGAGATATAGACAACGTTGCCGGCCAGCTTTTCATCGTCAATATAACCCTGCATAACACCATCAATTCGACTGAGACGCTCTAGCGACATCCCTTGATTAGTTTGCGCACTAGAGACGCTGATAAGTGAAAAAGAAAGTAAAATGAAATAGAAATATTTTGTTTTAAGCTTTAAAGAACCCAGCATGATTTTATCCCTGTAAAATGTTTCAAATTACAGTGAATGATTTTAATAAATTTTGCAAATAAATAGATTCTAATAACAAGATTATTACGCTAGTAAAAAAAGCACTGGCAACGGAATAATTGTTCTTAAGATGGAAATTATTATCAATTTTAGATGCAATCATTATTGGTATAAATTTTGTTAGAAAATAAGCATCTTCAATGATTAATCTAAATCATTTTGATATAAATCCGAGCACGAAAAAAGGAGCCGATGAAAGGCTCCTTTTTAAATTAGTTAAATATGAAATTCTTGCTTAGTTGAGTACCATAATATCGCAATTTAAATCGCGAATAATTCGTTCGCTTTTATTTCCGCGCATTGCCGCCATAACACCTCGGCGGGCAAGGGTCCCGATCACAACAACATCGGCATTAATTTCTTCAGCAACCTCAGATATAATGGCTCTTGGACCGCCTTGTTTTACATGGATATTTTCTTGTTTTGTGCCTGTATCGCGTAATAATTTTGCCCGGTCCGGATATTCCATACCATCTTCATAACCGTTTACTATATGCTTCTCGGCATTGTATTTGGTTGATAGTAACTGGCTATAGCTCAAGATTTTCTCATTTAGCTCGGCATATCTTGGGTTATCAGTTTGCATGTTAACAGCAGATAGAATTGTTTTGCGTTCAAGTCTTGTATCTGGATGCACGATCATGACGGGGCATTCAGAAACTCTTAATAAGGCCCATTTGGACGATGATAATTCTGTGTGACCTGCTTTTGTGGCATAATCGGACATGATAACTAAATCTGCATTATACTTTTTAGTCGCCGCAAGGATAGAGCGATGCCACGCATCGGTCCATAAAATCTCGGACGTATAATCAATGCCGGCATCGACCATTGGTTTAACCAATTCATTATACCAACTACCATCACACGAAAATTCAAAAGTATCGTGGTCTTTACGTAATTTATCCATTTCAATTGAGATAGATAGATGGATATTAACCCCACCATCGAAGACAGTATTCATCATTATCGCACGTTCTAAGGCATAATGTTTTCCTTCGGCCGGGTCGATGACAACGATTATATTTTTAAAAGCATGGTTGCTCTCTGACATAGTATATTCCTTTCCTGATTGGCTATGTTTTATAAGGGGAATATACTCAGGCTAGATAAATTAAATTTGACCTAGGTTAATTTTTGAACGATTCTATTCTTAAGCGCAATGTTCTTAGTTTGTTGGAAGACGCGATAGAGGGTTATCAGTATACGAAAGGTTAAAATTTGGTGTATATGTCGATTTTTGAACTGACTATTTTAAACATAACTAAGTGTTAGAAGTGAAAGCCAGTTTCAGCGCTAGACCTGCGAAAATAGTTCCTGCTAACCTGTTCATAATGGTTTGGGCTTTATCAGATTTTTGCAAAAATTCTCCGAGCCATCCGGCAAGATAAGCAATGGCTATAAAAACAATTAGAAATGCTAATATAAATGCTGTGGCAAGCTCAATGGTTTGTCTGGCAATTGAGCCTAATTCAGGATCAATGAATTGTGGGAAAAATGCCAGGAAGAATATCGCGATTTTGGGATTGCTAATATTCATAATAATACCACGGCGATATAATTTAAAATTTCCGCGTGGCTTATTATCTTTTCCCGTAGATATCGATCCAGAAGCTTTAAAGGCACCCCATGCCAGATAAAGTAAATAACCAACGCCAAATATTTTTAGAATAGTAAAAGCAAGAACGGAAGATTTAATAATGACAGTCACACCAAAAATGACGGCTATAGTGTGAAATATTATACCCGTCAATAATCCTAACGTAAGACAGATGCCCGCAATGGGTCCTTCAAGAATGGACTGGGTTAGTAAAAATATATTGTCCGGCCCCGGCACAAGCGAGAGAACAAAAGACGTCATAAAGATCGCCATAAGAACTTCTGTAGAAACCATTGATACCCTCTTTTTTATTTTCTAAGAATAAGTAAGTTTATGATGAAATCAACTATTCTCTTTCTTGCAGTTTTTAAATGGCTGTGTCATTGTTTGAAAACAATAATAAAGGGAGCGATCAAGGTGAAAATAAACTTAAAATCAATTTATATAATCATAAGTGCTATATTTATCATTGCATTACCTGCAAATGCACAACTCCTTGACCTAGAGGTAAAAGGCCCGGGGCTTCATAAAATGGAAATAATCCACCCTGATGGCACATTGCAGCGCTATATCATCAATATCCCAGAAAGCTACGATGGTTCAACAGCAGTGCCGCTAATTTGGGGTCTTCATTACGGTTTTCAGGGAATGGGTGAAGCTCAAACGCCTGAACCCTATTGGACAGAAGGTTTTTTTACTAAGATTTATCAACAAGCATTTAAACCGCTAAATGCGATATTTGTTGCAGCGGATTCCGTTAAAGGGAATTGGGAAACACCTGAAAATGAAACGGCGGCAATGCGGCTGATGGATAGTATTATTGCCAGATATAATATTGATGCAAATAAAACCATCGTCACTGGCTACAGTATGGGTGGGTTTGGCACATGGCATTGGGCCTCAAAATTTCAAGATCGCTTTGCCGGTGCAATCCCCATTGCTGGAATGCCTGTAAGTATGAGTACTTTCAGGGAAGACGGTAAATTTCTGGATGTGGATTGGCAAATACCTCTTTATATTATTCATTCTGAAGAAGATGGTCTTATTGATATTGAGCCCACCAAGAAATATGTGAAGCAGTTAAAAGCAGAAGGAAAAGATGTCACATTTCAAATTCTAACGGTTATTACGCATCACCAAGAAAACTTACTGCCTGAACCGATGGGTAAAACGGTGCCATGGATTAAGAATGTGTGGAATAATACCAATTAAAGGCTCAATGTAATTTAATGGAATGGATATTGCTCCTATTGGCGACCTTGATCGCCTCAACGGTTCAGTCTGCTACAGGATTTGGCTTTGCGCTAATGACTGTGCCAGCATTTCTTATATTAAGAAATTCTACTGACGCGATCCAAATTGCAATTATTATTTCCGTGGTTATGTCAGTTGTTCATTGGCCTAAATTAAAAAACATGGTTCCATATTCTATATTAAAATGGGTGATTATTGGTGGGACTATAGGTTTTCCAATAGGTATCTTGATATATAAAAGCCTTGATTTGGATGCCATAAAAATGGCTGTGGCTATTTTTATCATCCTTATTAGTTTGCAAAATGGCTGGAATTTAAGAGCTAAAAGTAATCCTGATGAAAAAAAGGATCATCACAAAGGTATATTGTCAGTTGTTGGTTTACTATCGGGAATACTTGGGTCTGCCATGGCAATGCCGGGACCTATTTTGATGTTATATTTATCCCGTATGGCGCTTAGCAAGAATGAAATTCGTGCAGCAATGATTTCATTTTTTGTCTTTGCTTATTCTGGTGCATTATTATTGCAAATATTGATGGTTGGTGTTGCTAAAGATACATGGCTTGCCAGTGCTATATTAACGCCTGCGGCATTAATTGGTGTTTTTGTTGGGCACCAGATTTCTAAGAAAATAAATGAAAAACTATTTAAAGGATTGGTCTTACTGATCCTGATATTAACAGGTATTTTTATGCTGATTAATTTATAGCTTGATGGAGAAAAGATATGCTTACTGATAAATATCCACGCGCCTTGCTAGCTCATACACCAACGCCGATAGACCGATTGGAAAATTTAAGTAAGAAACTAGACGGCCCAAACATTCTGGTAAAACGGGATGATTGCACAGGTCTTGCTTTTGGTGGTAATAAAGCTCGTCAGCTTGAATATTATCTGGGTGAAGCGGTGCGCGATAAGGCTGATACCATATTAATCACCAGTGCGGTACAGTCTAATTATTTAAGGTCTGCGGTTGCCGCCGCGAGAAAATACGGCATGGAAGTCGAAGTTCAACAAGAAGAGCGGGTTCCAGACCGGCCGTCAGAATATTATAAATCCGGTAATCCATATTTGCTGAAATTAATGGGGGCAAAAATCCATAGTTACCCGGTCGGCGAAGATGAAGAAGGGGCTGATAATGCCCTATATGAGCGGGCAGAAGTTCTTAAAAAAGAGGGTAAAAATCCTTATGTAATTCCCTTAGCAGGCCCGCATATCCCGCTTGGTTCTTTGGGATATGTTGATTGTGCTGAAGAGTTGCTCGGACAAATACATAATATGGATATAGACGCCGTAATAACGGCTTCTGGTAGCGGCACGACCCATGCTGGGCTGATTGCCGGGTTTAAGGCATTGGGCAGTAAGATACCGATTTATGGTATATGTGTGCGTCGAAATAAAGCTTCACAAACATCGAGAGTTTTTGAAAAAACTAAAAAAGTTGCCAGCATGATAGGCTTCGAAAATATTATTATTGAAGACGATATCAAAATAATAGATGACACATTGCTACCAGGATATGGGCAGCTCAATGAAAAAGTGACCGAAGCAATTGACCTTGCGGCGAAATGTGAAGGTTTGTTGGTTGATCCTGTTTATAGCGGGAAATCACTTGCTGGTCTTATTCATCTGATTAGAACAGGCGTTTTTGCAAAAG
>JABIPV010000317.1 GCA_018699075.1 Kordiimonadaceae bacterium
CTACAATCCAAAGAGAAAGCATGGTAACAACGGATTGTTGTCACCGATAGATTTTGAACAACAAACAATAATGAAGTCATAAAGTGTCTAACAAATCAGGGGCACATCACAGGATGCGGCATATCAGAAGGCGACATTAACATAATAACCCAACCCTTCACGAGAGCTGAGTCTTCTGCATTTGTTAGAGATGAAGAGGGTACAGGGTTAGGCCTTTCCATAGTAAAATCACTAATTGAAGCTCATAACGGTGAATTAAATATTGAGAGTGTATTAGGCAAAGGCACAACAGTTACTGTCGAATTACCATTAATCGCAGCAAATAATCAAATTGAAGGCTCCTATTAGTTTAATTTAAACATTCAATAACTTAAAGAATTCAAACTTTGATTAACAATTTACATTAAATTTGAAATTAATTTAAAAAGCTTCAAATTTAATAGGTAATGAGATATTCAAGAGTAAAAGGTGGCCAGAACCACACAATTCTTCCCACCCCAATTTAACACCCCTTGCGCTAAGGTAAAAACCAATATTCGTGTAACATCATGATATAAAACAATAAGTCGAAAAAAGTGGTGCCGCTAGAGAGAATCGGACTCCCCATAGAACATGTGAACACATCTTGATTTAACTTATTGTTTTTAAACAATTTACCAAAAATGGAGCGTCCAATACAAATAAGTTTTGGTAGCAGGTTTTGGTACCCCTTGGTGCCACTGTTTTACGATTTCTGAGTGCTTGTTTTCTACGAGTGGCTCAAGCAGTTATTCAATTCTCTTGTTCGCTGAAATTAGCCGAACTGCCTAAAACATGCCTCCAAAGGCAGAAGTCACGAATTCTAATTTCGTCGGGTGCGCCACTTGCAGTTTCGCAAGTTCTTATAATTAAAAATAATACTACTTATCACTTTATTTGAAAATTCTAACTTGACTTACTTTTAAAATTCCAATGCTATCTAAAAATATACTGGTTGATTTAAAGAGGTGAATATATGAGTGAGCATCGTAAAAATAGAAAACAAAAATCACGACAGAATACCGTTACCAAACGCCCGTTTGGGTCGTTGAAACTACCTTATCAACCATTAGAAATCCTTAATCAAGATCAGATTAATGATATTCATGATGCAACAATGCGAATACTTGAAACCATCGGCATATCCCTGTTGGATCAACGTTCGCGAGATATGATGAAAAATGCAGGCGCGAAGGTGGTTGATGGCATCGTCCGCTTTGACCTGGAACTGATCTGCTCTCTTATAAAAACGGCTCCTTCACAATTTGCCATACGGGGCCGTAATGCCGCAAAGCGGATGACCATCGGCGACGGACATACCGTTTTTAGCTCGGTTGTTTAATGCATTTTAATTCTCTCTTCGCGGCCCAGAAATAGTTCGCTATTTTTCTTTGACAATGAAAGAATGTTCGCCCATGTTTAGTTTCTAATTTGGAGAGTATAATGAGCGATGATAAACATGGAAATTTTCTGGGGTTAACACCGATATTACTCTTTGTAGTGCTCGTTGTTGTGTCAGGGGCTATCGCCAAAGACTTTGCTGCAATGCCCATATTGGTCGCTTTTATGATTACGGCGGGTTACGCTTTGATGCTTAATCCAAAAGATCGGAAAATTCCCCTTGGTAAGAAAGTGGATATATTTTGCACTGGTGGCGGTGAGAAAACCATTATTCTTTTGGTTGTTATTTTTCTTATGGCCGGTGCATTCTATTCGCTTACAATCGATATTGGAGCCCGGGACGCGACGGTCAATTGGGCCTTAAGGTTTGTGCCGACAAGTTTTCTTTTGCCAGGTCTATTCATAATTTCTTGTTTCATATCTTTTGCAATGGGAACTTCCATGGGAACGATTACAGCCATCGTTCCTATCGGAATAGGCCTAGCTGATAAAATAGGAATTCCAACGCCATTAGCTATTGGAATAGTCATCGGCGGTGCAATGTTTGGTGATAACCTTTCCTTTATATCGGACACTACGATCGCGGCTACCCGCACTCAAGGCGTAAGATTAAAAGACAAATTTAGAGCCAATCTTATTATCGCTATACCCGCGGCATTACTTACGATTGCAGCCCTGATGTTTGTGGATTTTAATGCCCAAGCGAGCATTGAACTTGGCTCTTATAATTTTTGGCTCATACTGCCTTATCTTCTAATTATCGCCTCCGCATTAATTGGCCTAAATGTCATAACAGTTTTAGGTATCGGTATCAGTTCTGCATGTGTCGTTGGTCTTTCAACCGGTTCCTTTAATCTGCTCGGCTTACTTAAAAGTATCCAAACCGGAATGGGTTGGATGGAAGACCTTGCCGTTATTGCCTTAATCATAGGCGGTATAGTTGCTTTGATGAAGGCTTACGGCGGTGTGGACTGGCTTATGGCTACTATTACTAAAAACATTAAATCTCGAAAGGGTGCAGAGTTTAGCATTGCAAGTTTGGTCAGTTTTCTTGATTTGGCTACGGCTAATAATACCATTGCAATTGTTGCGGCCGGCCCCATTGCCAAGGATCTTAATCACCGATTTCAAATTGATCCGAGACGCACAGCGAGTTTGTTGGATATATTTTCCTGTGGATTTCAAGGTTTGGTCCCATACGGTGGACAATTGTTAACGGCAGCAGCGCTCGCAGGTCTTTCTCCGCTCGAAATAACCCCATATTGCTGGTACCCAATGTTGATTATTGTTTTTGGTATATTAGC
>JABIPV010000090.1 GCA_018699075.1 Kordiimonadaceae bacterium
CGGGAATTTCTAATCCAATTAATGAAACCAGAGGCACACCAACATCAACATGACCATTACTGCGATCTATTAAGCAGCTAGCCGCAACAACATTTCCCCCATATTCATTAATGGAATTAATACATTCGATTGATGAAAGACCCGTTGTTACAATATCTTCAGCCATAAGTACATTGGCGCCTTTTGATATTTCAAAACCCCGCCTTAGCTCAAATTCACCACCGACCCGTTCTGTAAAAATAGCAGGAACAGAGAGTTGACGCCCCATTTCATATCCGACAATTACGCCGCCCATCGCAGGTGAAACAACAATATCGATTTTCTCTTCAATGGTTTCTTGAATTTTAAGCGCAAGAGCGGCACATAAACGCGCACCACGCTGGGGATCCATCATGACACGAGCACATTGAAGATACCTTTCACTATGCAAGCCAGAAGAGAGGAGAAAATGCCCTTCTAATAAGGCTTCAGCACTTCTAAATTCATTTAAAACGTCTTCTTTATTCATGATGTGTTCCATATTTTAATTATGCAAATGCGCGTTCAACAGAACTCACATACTTGCTCGCCCTTAATGCGGCGATAATACTGGTTAAATGTTTAACATCTCTCACTTCAAGATCAAGCTCAATTCGAAAGACATCAGCAGAACGTTCATTAAAAATGACATTACTTACATTACCTTCGTCTTGGGCTACTATTGCAAGTACTGATGCTAAAGCACCCGTTACATGTTTTAAATGCAAATCCACCCTAGCAACAAAAATTTCAGCCGAGTTTTCCGGTGGATGCCATGATAAATCAAGCCATAATTCAGGGGTTTCCGTATATACATCAAGTGCTTGGCAATCAATCGTATGAACCATTATACCTTTACCTGTCGCAATAATTCCAATAATCCTATCTCCTGGCAATGGGTGACAACATTTTGAAATATGAACCGGAAGCCCTGGCGTCAGCCCTTTAATTGGTAAATGCTGATCCCCGGCTTTATGTGACCTTTTATTATCAAGCACTATCGAACCATGAGATTTAGATGCATTACTGTCTTTCAAACTTGGAAAAACAATTTCTAGCACGCTCCTGTCAGAAATTTCACCATTGCCGACTTTTTCAAATACGCCACCAGAACCTTTTAAATTCATTTTCTTTGCAGCAGCCGTTATTGCTTTTTTGGTATATTCTCTTTTTTCCTGTTCAAAGGAATGCTTTAAAATTTCCTCACCTAGTTCGATATACTCTTTTTTCTGTTGCTGACGCGTATATCTTCTTATGGCAACTTTCGCTTTACCGGTCACAACAAACTTATCCCAACTTTGATGTGGCTTTTGTGCTTTTGATGTTAAAATTTCAACCTGATCCCCGTTGGAAAGTTTCCTTTTTAATTGGGCCGGCTCACCATTCACTTTACCACCAACACACGTATCACCAACTTTCGTATGAACCGCATAAGCGAAATCAACTACAGTTGAGCCAGCAGGAAGGTTTATAAGCTCTCCCTTAGGCGTAAAACAAAATACTTGGTTTTGATACATGGCAATTTTAGTATGTTCTAAGAATTCTTCAGGGTCGGCAGCATGTTCAAGTATTTCAAGTAAATCCTGAAGCCAACGATAATGAACACCATCCTTCTTCGACGCATCATTTTTATAACGCCAATGCGCGGCCACACCTTTTTCGGCTATTATATCCATTTCCGTAGATCGAATTTGAACCTCAATTCTTTTTCGTTGTGGACCGATTACAACTGTATGAATTGATTGGTATCCATTTGGTTTAGGCATAGATATATAATCTTTAAGAAGACCTGGCACCGCCTGCCAAACATTATGAATTACACCAAGTGCTTTATAACAATCCTCTACATCATCAACGATGACGCGAAAAGCAAATAAATCCGCTTGATTCTCTAAGCTCACATCACGGTAGGTGATTTTTTTCCATATGGAATAAGGATGTTTACGCCGGCCTATCACTTCCGCTTCTAAAAAATTTTGGGCAAATATTTTCTCTAGCTCATTAATCACTTCATCGCGGATATTTTCTGTATTGGCATACAGATAATCCAGCCTTTTCATTATCGATTCGTAAGCTTCAGGATAAACATGCGGGAACGACAGGTCTTCCAGCTCATTCATCATCTCTTGCATTCCTATTCGTTCTGCAAGTGGTGCATATATATCAAGCGTTTCTCTGGATATTCTTGCTCTTTTCTCAGGCTTTGAAATATGATGAAGTGTACGCATGTTGTGAAGTCTGTCAGCCAGTTTAACCAACAAAACCCGGATGTCATTTGACATGGCGAGTAAAAATTTACGAAAATTCTCAGCTTGTTTGGATGTTTCCGATGTATATTCAAGTTCTGATAATTTAGTAACGCCATCGACCATTTTTGCAATATCAACGCCAAATAATTCTTCAATTTGTTCATATGTTGCGACAGTATCTTCGATAGTATCATGCAATAAAGCGGTCACGATGGTATCGCAATCCAGTTGCATCTCTGTCAATATCCCTGCCACTTCAAGCGGATGAGAAAAATAAGGATCACCACTGGCCCGCTTCTGCATTCCATGAGCTTTCATAGAAAATACATAGGCCCGATTAAGAAGCATTTCGTCCAATTCAGGGTCGTATGCCTTTACCATGTCAATTAATTCATATTGGCGTATCACTTAATATTTTCCATCTTTACCGTAATCTTTACAACAGTGTACAAAAAAAAAGGCTTGTTGAGAACACCTCAAACAAGCCTTTTCAAAAAAAATATATTTATTATTTTATTCGGATGCTTCTTCTTCAGTTTCAGCAGCTTCGGCCTTGGCTACGTCAGCTTTAACTTCCTGAGCCACTTTAGCAAGGTTATCAGCAGTCATATCTTGATTATTTTCAGTAAGCTTTTGTTCAGCAAGTAGAAGTGAAATATCATCTTCTTCTGGCTCATCAACTTCTACATGTTTTTGAAGTCCATAAAGAACTGCTTCCTGTAGATCATTAGCTAAAATCGTTTCATCAGCAATTTCACGAAGGGCAACAACCGGATTTTTGTCATTGTCACGTTCAATCGTAATTGGTGCCCCAGCTGAAATTTGACGGGCGCGACGTGCCGCAAGTAACACAAGGTCAAAACGGTTATCTACTTTATCTTCACAATCTTCTACGGTAACGCGTGCCATGTTGCACTTTCTCCATATTATAAATAAGTTAGCCTACACTTAAGCAGACAAAGATCGGCTTATACAATTCTTGAGTAGGTCTGTAAAGCCGATATATACTTTAATTGATTATTTTTAGCTACAAAATCCTTACAATCCCCTCCGAATTATGCGCTTTTAGCATATTTTTAACACTTTTGTTGAACACAGGGTGTTTCCAGTCCGTTGAAATATCAGCCATGGGGATAAGAACAAAATCCCTCTCATGTAATCTGCCGTGGGGAATAATCGGCAACTTTGAAGCTATATCCTCACGTACTTTATGCCAATTTTCCGGATCAGGGTATATTTCATCATTATAACTTAGTAAATCCAGGTCGATGATACGCGCTTCCCATTTTTCCTTGCGAACGCGGCCCATATTTCGCTCAATTTCATGTAAAATTCCAAGTAGTTCAAGAGCATCATAATGCGTTTCAATCGAAATTACCGCATTAACGAACCATGGTTGATCTGATTTTGGCACAGGTTCTGTTTCATAAAAATTAGATATTTTTATCACTTCAATATCATATTCAGATAGAGCATCAACCGCCGCCATAAGAATTGCTTTTGAAGATGAGAATTCTTCTGTAGTTAAATTACTACCTAAGCCAATTAAAATCATATCTATACCACTATATTTAACCATTAATATTATATGCAATTTATTTCAGATTCTATGATATAATCAAGTATATTATATTTATATTTTAGGAATTTATTATGTTATTTTATCCTGATGAAAAATTGGCTATTTTTATTGATGGTTCAAATTTATTCGCCACCGCAAAAGCCTTAAATATAGATATAGATTACAGCCGCTTGCGCAAATACTTTGCCAATAGAAGTCAACTTCTTAGAGCAAATTATTATACCGCCCTTATTGAAGATGCAGAATATTCCCCGCTTCGCCCCCTCGTCGATTGGCTTGATTACAATGGCTATACCATGATTACAAAGCCGACCAAAGAATTTACCGATGATCACGGTGAAAAGAAAATTAAAGGCAACATGGATATGGAACTGGCCATCGACATGATGGGAATGGCGGACCATGTAGACCATATGGTCTTATTCTCAGGAGATGGTGATTTTAGACGACTTGTGGAAGCCCTACAGCGCAAAGGAGTCCGTGTGACAGTGGTCAGCAGTACGAAAACTCACCCGCCCATGGCCGCAGATGAACTGCGCAGGCAAGCAGACAGTTTTATTGAAATTTCAGTATTAAACGAAGAATTCAGCAGACACGACACACGCGAAGATGACGGACATCCCTAAGTATGAGTACAATAGATATAATTAAAATTCATAGAGACGCATTACCCGGAAATGCACCACTAGATTGCGCTCTTTGCCCGCGTTTGGTCGATTTTAGAATAGAAAATCAATTAAAATATCCTGATTATTTTAATGGTCCTGTACCCGCATTCGGCACGCCCGATGCTGAACTTTTAATCGTTGGCTTAGCGCCCGGACTAAAAGGAGCCAACAGAACTGGCCGGCCATTCACTGGTGATTATGCGGGTGATTTACTTTATCCGACCTTACAAAAATTTAACTTCGCCAAAGGTTCATATGGCGCAAATATTGAAGATGGGCTTAGTTTAAACAAAGCTATTATTACCAATGCAGTGCGCTGCGTACCACCACAAAACAAAACCATTGGTTCCGAAGAACAAAATTGTCGCCCTTATTTAATTGAACAAATTGAAAAGCTGCCAAGCATACGTATAATTTTAGCCCTTGGTGGTGTCGCCCATAATGCCGTACTTTCCACATATGGCGAAAAGAAATCTGCATTTAAATTTGCCCATAACACAATTCATAAATTATCGAACGGTCTTACAATGATCGATAGCTATCATTGCTCACGTTACAATACCAATACCAAAAGGCTGACCACAGAAATGTTCGAAGATGTGTTTCGCAATATACAGGACTATTTGAAATAACCAGCGCTTATGATATAATTTTTACCTAACAGATATATATGGGATATTACTTAAAATGAAAACACTCACACTTACCTTCATTCTCGCTCTATCACTCAGCACTAATGCTTTTGCCCAAGATTGGGATAATATTGAAATTACAACACAAAAAGTCACAGACGATCTTTATATGTTGGTTGGTGAAGGTGGTAATCTTGGTGTTTCAATTGGTGAAGATGGTGTATTTCTAATCGATGATCAATATGCGCCGTTAACCGAAAAGATTTTGACGGCCATTCGAAAGCTGTCAACGGACGAAATTCATTTTGCCTTTAACACCCATTTTCATGGTGATCATACAGGCGGCAATGAAAACCTCGGTAAAAAAGGCATCGAATTTGTGGCTCATGACAATGTCTATAAACGTCTTAGCGAAGGCGGGTCCCCTAAAGAAGCTCTGCCAATTATCACTTTTAATGATCAGCTCACATTTCATATGAACGGCATTCATATAAAAACAAAACATTACCATTCTGCCCATACGGACGGCGATAGCATTGTATATTTTGAAGGTAAGAATGTTATTCACATGGGCGATACATTCTTTAATGAAAACTACCCTTATGTAGATGTTGACGGCGGCGGATCATGGAAAGGGTTGTTGGCCGTTGTTAAAGACACGATTGATAATATAGACGATAATACAAAAATTATCCCAGGACATGGTCGTCTTTCAGATAAGGCTGGACTTCAAGTTTATTACGATGTTCTGATGGATATAAACCACATTTTGACCCCGATCGCAAAACAAGGGTTAACATTGGACGCCGTGAAGAAATTACAGCCTTTAAAGAAATATGACGGTCAATATGGCAATGGCTTCATGAATCCCGATACATTCATTAGTATCGTTTACATGAATATTCTCAATAACTTAGATAAATAATTAAGCAGGGAAATTACTTCCTTGCTATTTACTTAAAGCTTTATTCAGTTTGCGTTCAGGAAGCTTGGTTATTATGGTTTACAGGTGATCGGAAACAATGAATTAGAAAAGGAATATAAAATGAGTATGTTAAGTAAATTCCTAAACAAATCAGCCCTAGTAACGGGAATTGTTGCAATCAGCGTAATTTCATTACCGATTGCGGAAGTTTCTGCACAAGGCCGTAATGGTGCCAATCAGAACAATAACAATATTGTTATTAACAACAATAATGGCGGCCGCAATTTTAACAGAGGCGGCAATCGTGGTAACCGTGGTTACCGTAATAACCGTCGCGGCAATAGAGGTAGTGGGTTATTACCAGGACTAATTGGCGGAGCGATCCTTTATTCAGCATTTAATAACAATCGTCGATATGATAATCGTTATAACCGTTATGATCGATATGATAATCGTAATCGTCGTTATAATAGCCGTGTTGATATAAGGTACAGTTCACCCGGATATCGTTACAACCGTTATAATTATTACACACCAAGTGTACCTTATTATAGCCGCCCAAGAACTGAAGTCGTTTATGTTGATAGACCCGTGGTACAACAAGTACCGGTTTATACACAGCCACAGCAACAAGGCTATGTTCAACAACCGCAACAACA
>JABIPV010000233.1 GCA_018699075.1 Kordiimonadaceae bacterium
ATTTTTTAATGATGAATTTAAAGCTATCACAGATGTTGCAAAAAAATATAACATACCCGTTGCCGTACATTCCCATCCGCGGGAAAGCGCACTACAAGCCTTAAAGTTTGGCGTGACTTCAATCGAACATGGTACATTCATGAATGAAGAAGCCATGGACATTATGATCCGTGACGACGTTTATTATGTACCGACAGTTTCCAACCTAGAAGAAATTGAACAGCAGGTATCATCCGGTGATTATAGTGGCGCAGCACTTGAACACCGTATAAAATATATAGAAAGACATCCAGGTGTTATATACCAGGCTTACAAAAAGGGCGTTAAAATAGCCACCGGTACAGATGGTGACGGTCGTAACATTGGTAAGAATTACCGCGAGATTGAAAGATTTGTTGCCCTTGGCATCCCTCATAATGATGCCCTTAAGATGGCGACAGTTAATAGTGCAGAACTACTGGGGTTTAGTAATAGCCTTGGCAGCATCGAAAATGGTAAAATTGCGGACATAATTGCCATAGATGGAAATCCACTTAAGGACATCAAAGACATAGAAAATGTCGTCTTTGTAATGAAAGACGGAAAAATTTATAAGGATTAAATTAATGAAAATATTTTCTTTAACAATAATGTTAGCTGTGTTTGGCTTTTTTAATGCCGTTGCGCAGGAAGAAATGCCAAAAATTACAATTATTCATGCGGGTACATTACTCGCCGTTGCCGGTGAAAATACTTTATCAGAACAATCAATCATCATTGAAGACGGTAAAGTGACCGATGTTGTGGCGTCGTATTTGGATGAAATGGGCGATGCAGAAGTTACTGTTATTGATTTATCGGATAAATTCGTCATGGCGGGAATGATGGATATGCATGTTCATTTAGCCTCAAGTGGTGGTAATGCGGCGGATCACGCGCTGGCGGGTGTTAAAAACGGTTATGTGACACTGATGGCTGGCTTTACCACCGTACGTGACCTTGGCGCGACGGATGATACGATCTTCAAGTTAAGAAAAGCGATTAACGATGGTGATGTGATAGGCCCCCGCATTTATTCAGCAGGCACGATCATTGGTGTTGGTAGTCGTGGTAATGGTGTTGATTGTAACGGTGTGGAAAGTTGCCGCCGTACGACCCGCGATATGATTATTGGTGGTGCGGATTGGATTAAAATATATTCATCCTGTAGCGGTACCCAGCCGTGTGCTCATAAAGATGGCTCACCTATGTTTTTTGATGATGAAATGGAAGCAATAACGCAAGTCGCCAAAAAATACAATATTCCAGTGGCAGCCCATTCACATCCAACGGCGAGCGGCATACAAGTTTTAAATTACGGTGTTAAATCCATCGAACACGGTACCCATTTAAATACGGCGTCCATGGAAAGAATGAAAAAAGATCATGTATATTATATTCCAACATTTTCAGTAATGGATCGCTTAGATAGACTTGTGAATGATCCAGCGACGGATCCGGCACGGGCGAAGCGTATGCAGGGCACACTTGATAATAATCCGCGTCAAATTATGAAGGCTTATGAAATGGGTGTTCCGATTGCCGTGGGAACCGATGCGGGGGTAGCACCGCATGGAAAAAATTACCGTGAAGTTGAAAAATATGTTGAAATTGGTATCTTAAATAATGATGCCTTAAAAATGGCAACTGTCAACACAGCAGACTTGTTGGGTAAGTCGGACATGCTTGGGTCAATCGAAAAAGGTAAATATGCTGATATTATTGCGGTTACGGGTAACCCACTCGTCGAAATTACAGACATTGAAAATATTGTCTTCGTGATGAAAGAAGGCAGGGTTTATAAAGATTGAACGTATTAAGTAGTGAAATAATAATACACACATAGGGAAAATCAAATGACAAATACTCATAAACTAGCTGATAAAAACATCATAACTCAGGATGTAATTAACCTTTACCATGATTTTACGCATGGTGATGGCGATCGTCGAAAGTTTATGAAAAACCTGTCTATTATGGTTGGCGGAATGGTGACGGCAAATAGTTTAATCCCACTTTTAGAAAGTAATGTGGAAGCTATGATCACGCAGCCTGATGATGATCGTTTGGTTACAGGTGATGTGACTTTAAAGGCGGCAGGCAAGGATGTTTATGCATATGCTGTGCGTCCAAAGAATGCCATGGGTAAACTTCCTTGTGTTGTTGTTATACATGAAAACCGCGGTCTTAATCCTCATATAATGGATGTTGCGCGCCGGGTTGCGCTTGAAGGTTACATGGTGCTTGCGCCGGATGCAGTATCATTGCTTGGCCGTCGCGCCAAAGATGATGATGAAGGCCGGGAAATGATCCGACAACTTGATGCTGAAGAAGCAAGGCAGGTTTACTTGTCCGCAATTGATCATCTAACAAACCATCAAGATTCAACCGGTAAAGTTGGAACAGTTGGTTTTTGTTGGGGTGGAAGTATGTCGGGCCGGATGGCAATTGGTTCAAACACCCTTGATGCGGCGGTGGTTTATTACGGCGGGCGTCCTTCTACGGAAGACGTGCCAAAAATCAAAGTACCCATGATGATGCATTACGGTGAAATGGATAGCCGTCAAATGGCGTTTATTCCTCAATATAGAACAGATCTAGACGCATCAAAGATTGATTATGACCTTAAGATATGGTGGGGCGCGCAGCACGCCTTCAATAATGATAGCAATGAAGCACGTTATGATGAGAAAACCGCGACAGAAGCGTGGGGTCAAACCATGCTGTTTTTTGAGCAAAAATTAAAATAAGTAAGCATATTCGTATTTTCTTGCAAATGATTGTCTTTATGAAATAGTTATAGGCATAGATAACTTTGCAAATTTTCCGGAGAAAATACAATGGCCATTATGCCTATGTCTGAATTTGATCGTTTTATGATCCTTTTTGATCGCCTTTATGATTTTACTGAAACGTATGTTTATAAAACACCTGAAGATAAGTATGATTGGAAACCCGTAGAAGGCCCAGGGGTTAGTTTTGGTGATCGCCTTGATGATGTAACTATTAAATCGTTACATATACACTTAACGGTCAGCGAAGATGGTTTTGTTCGCTCCATTTGTGAAATAGAGGAAGGTAATGAAATTCCTCTGCCAATTAATAAACAACTTTCTAAAAAGCTTGATAATGGTGATTTTATCACTCTTGGGCGGGAGCTTCATACGAACTGTATGCAAATGCTTAAAAGATTAACACCGGAAGAGATATCTAGAACTGTTTGGTTCCAAGGATGTGAATATAGTGTTATGGGCTTTCTATGGGCACTCTATGCGCATTATGCTTACCATTTAGGAAATATTGATACCTATATGCGTCAGGGAGATATGAAGCCAACGGCCTTCTTTAATTTCACCAAGCCGACGATGGCATAATGTTATGAAGACAATTGGTTTGCTTGGCGGGATGAGCTGGGAAAGTACAGCAGGATATTACCGTGAAATAAACCAAGGGGTCAAAAAAGCTCTTGGTGGGCTTCATTCTGCAAAAATTGCTATGTATAGCGTCGATTTTGAACCGATTGAACAATTGCAACATGCAGGAGATTGGCAGGGGACCGCAGTTATATTAAGCGAAGCTGCGAAAAAAGTAGAGGCAGCGGGCGCTGATTTCTTGCTCATTTGTACAAACACAATGCACCTTGTCGCGCCGGAAATTGAAAAACATATCTCAATCCCCATATTACACATCGCCGATGCTACGGCAGAAGTATTGATTGATAATGATGTTAAAACTGTGGGGTTACTTGGTACTGCATTTACTATGGAGCAGGACTTTTATAAAGGACGCCTTAGTGATAAATACGGCTTAAATGTAATTGTTCCTGATGAAAAGAACCGTAAAACTGTTCATGATATAATTTATCAGGAACTCTGTCTTGGCGAAATCAAAGGTCCATCAAAAGCGGAATATTTACGGATTATCCATAGTTTAACAGAGGAAGGTGCAGAGGCCGTTATCTTAGGATGCACAGAGATTGGAATGTTGGTTAATCAGGATGATACAGATGTCACGCTTCTGGATACCACAGCCATTCATGCACAAAAGGCGGTTGAACAGGGCTATTTTTTAAGCTGTCAGCAAAAACCTTACGAAGGTATGGATGTAAAGTCTGCTGATGCTAATTCGCTTTTTATTAAGGCGAAAGTTACTTCTGTAGAATCTCGTATGGGACATATGTTTCAAATATTCATTGAACCCCTTGATGATTTTTCATTTAAACCGGGACAATTTTTAAACGTTAAAAACGCTGCAGGTACAATAAGAAGTTATTCTATTGCTTCAACGGATCAATCAAAAGGGGCCTTACTTGAAATCCATGTTCGACAACATGAACATGGGGAAGTTAGCAGTTGGTTATGTGATACCAACCGAGTAGGTGAAGAAATAGAAATTTCAGGGGCAAATGGAAGTTGTTTTTATGTGTCCGGGCGTACAGAACAGCCAATGTTACTAATTGGCACGGGTACTGGCCTTGCACCATTGCTTGGCATTATTCGTGAATCTCTATCCCATGGTCATACGGGACCGATTGAGCTATATCACGGCGCAGTAAATAATGGCGGATTATATTTTACAGATGAACTAAATAAGCTTGCCGATAAACACCAGAACTTAAAAGTGTTCTACGGCGCCCTTGAAAAAGGAAACGAAGGTGATGAGGTGTTTGAAGGTTTAATTCAAAATCACGCTCTTACTAATAATCCTGATCTTAAAGGGTGGCGGGTATTTCTTTGTGGTGATCCTGGCATGGTAATGGCAACTAAAACCAAAGCATACCTCGCGGATGCAATGCTTTCTGACATATTTTCTGACCCGTTTGATATTAAAAAAGTTGAATTCTAACTTTTCTTGCATCTAAAGCCATAAATCCTGCATCTATTATTATAAAGATAAATGAAATGGATAGATTTATGGATATTGCCTTTCGACAAAAAATGAAAAAAGAACTTATTTGTTTTTTCTTAATTACATACGCTTTTTCCTGGGGAATATTTGGTCTTAGTTTTTTACTGGGGCTTGATAAAACACCGTTTGTGATTATTGGTGTTTGGGGACCTTCTATTATAGGCGTGTTGCTGACATTCGTTTTTTATGGTGGGGCAGGATTGAAACGCTTTTTTGCTCGTTTTTCTCGTTTTAAACAAGGAGCGCTTTGGATACTTCCATTGCTTTTAGGCTTTTTTATCATTGGAATTTCAGGGCGGTTTCTATGGTCACTGATGAGTGACGCAGACTTTCTGCCAGGCTTCTATGGCTTTGGCTGGGTGGCAACAGTAATCATCTCCCAATTCATTATCGCAGGAATGGGGGAAGAGTTTGGCTGGCGCGGTTTTGGTTTGCAGCGACTGCAGCAGCTTTATTCTCCTTTAAAAGCTTCACTAATCATTGCTTTTTTTCATTTGTTCTGGCACGCGCCGACATATTGGTTAGGACAGGGAATGCATAACGTTCCAGCCATTTGGGCTGTATTATTCTTAACGCCATGGACGATATTATTCACCTGGGCCTATAATAAATCTGGCGGCAGCATTATGGTCAGTGTTTTGTTCCATAGCATGATGGGGGCTACGCTAACGTTTTGTGCGTTTTTGCCTTCGGAAAGCGTCGTGCCAATTACACCTGATTTAATTACAAAATTATGGATCGGTGACGGCATCATGGGGGCTTATGTTATGGTGGTTGCGATATATTGGCTATTGGCCTTAATCGTGATTAAAAACGGTTTTGGAAAAGCGCCAGAGTTCGAGCATAAATTATAAAAAAATCGTTATTTTTGGCTTATTCTAAAACTCTTTTTTCATAACAATCACCATCCAAATCTACTATTTCGATGCTAATGCTGGTTGTGTTTGGGGTTATGGCACCAATATTGCCAAGCATTAACGCGCTTAATGTGCTTTTTTGTTTGGGAGTTCTTCCGGGTAATATGCGTATAGTTATATGAATATAATCGTCTTTTGATAATCCGGATTTATAATGATCATAGGAAATGGCGCGAGCCTTAATAGCAGTTTGGTTAAAAAGTCCTGCTTGAACAATAGTTTCGAAGGCAACATCAACCATATTGTTTATATCCACTTCCGCAGATAAGTTATTGGTATATTCTATAACACAGTGAGGCATTTAATATTCTTTCTTATTATTCTTTAAATTGCTGATCGGCGTACTTGGTAAAGATTTTCCAATCTTCAGGGGTGACGCTATGGACACCTTCACGGATATGATAGGCGAGAGGGGCATTAAAGTTTGTTTGTTCTGGTGTAGGCTGGAATAGACCGCTTAAGCCGTAGAGATGCCATGCGGGTCCTGCGGCCTTTGCCGCTTTATAGGTGCCTTCTGGATCTGCCCAAGTGTCTTCGACTGCATTGGTAATTAAAATTGATCTGGGGGCAATTAAAGAAATCAGCCCGTGTTGATCAAATGGTAGAAAAGTTTCCTTATCATTGAATTTTTTAAACATGTCGTTAAACCAATGAGGAAAGGTGATACGCCCCTAGATTTGTAGACACTTTACTTGTTATAAAATGGAAGCAAGGAGTTAAGGTATTATGTCTACAGGAATACGATACACAGAAGAGTTTAAACGCGACGCGGTCGCACAAGTCACGGACCGTGGTTACAG